>JBPCMH010000120.1:0-15762 GCA_051002495.1 Acidimicrobiales bacterium | reverse complement strand
CTCTGGCCTCGTTCTCATCCGGGGCGTCAATGGTGAAGCGCAGAAGCTTGCCGACCCGCACGCCAGCCACCCCATCAAAGCCAAGAGCAGGCAACGAGCGCTCAATGGTGGCGCCGGCCGGATCGGCGATGCCCGCGCGTGGGGTCACTTCGACGGACACGTTGAAGACGGGCATCAGTCCGACCCTACGCCGTACCAGTCAGCGAACGTCAGCCCGGTGATCCGCTCATAGGCCGAGACGTATCGGTCGTGAGAGGCAGCGACGACGTCGTCGGGCAACGACGGCGGCGGCGGCGTCTTGTTCCAGCCGGTGGTCTCGAGCCAATCGCGCAGCGGCTGCTTGTCAAACGACGGGGGTGTGCTGCCGGGGGTCCAACCATCGGCAGGCCAGAACCGGGATGAGTCGGGCGTGAGCACCTCGTCGCACAACGAAAGCTCGCCGTCAATGAACCCCAACTCAAACTTGGTGTCAGCGATGATGATGCCCCGTTCAGCAGCCCATGCCCGGCCGGCCTCATAGGCCGCCATCGAGATCTCCCTCGCCGCCTTGGCCACGTCGCTGCCCACGATCGAACAGGCTTCGTCGAAGCTGATGTTCACATCATGATCTCCGTCGTCGGCCTTCGTTGACGGGGTGAACACGGGCTCGGGCAGTTGCGATGACTCCAGCAAGCCGGCGGGCAAGGTTTCCCCGTGCATCGTCCCCGACCCGGAGTACTCCTTCCAGGCCGAGCCGGACAGGTAGCCCCGCACAATGCACTCGATCTTGATCATCTCGGCCCGGCGGACGAGCATGCCCCGTCCAGGGGCACCCGGGATCTCGGCTGCGTCCACGGGAAAGTCGGCGGGATCCACGGAGACCATGTGGCTCGGAGCGATCGAACCGAGATGCTGGAGCCAGAACGCGGTCATGGCCGTGAGCACTCGGCCCTTGTCGGGGACTGGCTCATCCATCACGACGTCAAAGGCCGACATCCGGTCGGACGCGACGAACAGAAACTGATCGTCACCGATCTCGTAGATGTCGCGGACCTTGCCGGAGTAGACGTGCTTCAGGCTCACAGGATCGCTCCAGGGGTGTAGGCCGCCCCATCGGGGAGGCGGGTGGTGATCTCAGACACGCGAGCGGCGAAGCCCTCGACTTGCCGGTCGGCTGCGCCGGTGAATGCCGCGGGGTCGGACAGCAGCGCCTCGATGGCCGCGGCATCCAGGGGTACCCGGTCGTCTCCCGCCAGCGCGTCCACCAGCGGGTTGGCCGCGGCGCCGGCTCTGATGGCCAGCGCGGCGCTGACGGCATGCTCCTTGATGATCTCGTGGGCCGCCTCACGTCCGGTGCCAGCCGTGACCATGGCCACCAGGATGCGCGTGGTCGCCAGGAACGGGAGATAACGCCGCAACTCCCGTTCGATGACAGCCGGGTAGGCGTCGAAGTCGGCAAGCACGTTCAGGAAGACTTCAATGAGGCCATCCAAGGCGAAGAACGCGTCGGGAACCGCGACCCGCCGCACCGCCGAGCACGACACGTCGCCCTCGTTCCATTGGTCGCCGAGTAGGGCGTGCACCATGTGCAGGTGGCCGCCCAACACCACGTTGAGTGCACCAATCCGCTCGGTGGAGCGGGTGTTCATCTTGTGGGGCATCGCAGAGGATCCGACCTGTCCTTCTGAGAAGCCCTCCGTGGCGAGTTCCTGGCCTGCCATCAGCCTGATCGTCTTGGCCAGATTCGCCGGGCCGGAGGCGGCCTGGGCCAGCGCCGAGACCACGTCGAAGTCGAGCGACCGCGGATAGACCTGGCCAACGCTCCCCAGCACGTGGTCGAAGCCAAGGTGGGTGGCCACGGCCTGCTCCAGCCGGTCGAGGGCGGCGGGATCGTTGCCGAGCAGGTCGAGCTGATCCTGCTGAGTGCCGACCGGACCCTTCAGCCCGCGGAGCGGGTAGCGCTCGGTGAGCTCCTCCAGACGTGTGAACGCGATGAGGAGCTCCTCGCCGGCGTTGGCGAACCGCTTGCCCAGCGTGGTCGCCTGCGCGGGCACGTTGTGGCTACGACCGGTGATCACCAGGTGGTCGAACTCCACCGCTCGTTCGGCCAGGCGGGCCAGCGCGGCAACCAGCCGAACCCGGATCAGTTCGAGGGCGCCGCGGATCTGGAGCTGCTCGACGTTCTCGGTGAGATCGCGGGACGTCATTCCTTTGTGGATGTGCTCGTGCCCGGCGAGCGCGCAGAACTCCTCGATCCGTGCCTTGACGTCGTGGCGGCTGACCCGCTCACGCGCCTCGATGCTGCCAAGGTCAACCTTCTCGACCACCGCCTCATAGGCCTCAACCACGCCGTCGGGGACGGCCACGCCAAGGTCGCGCTGGGCCCGCAAGACCGCAATCCAGAATCGCCGCTCGAGCACAACCTTGTGCTCAGGTGACCACAGCTCCCGCATCGCCGCGCTGGCGTACCGCTCGGCGAGAACGTTGGGAACGGTCACAGCTTCTGGGCCTCCCAGGTGGCGCGGTAGTCGTCCAGTTTTGCAGCCAGAGCGTCGTCTTCGACGGCAAGGATCTGCACGGCGAGCAATGCCGCGTTGGCCGCGGCGTTGATGGCCACCGTCGCCACCGGCATACCGGGCGGCATCTGCACCGTCGAATACAGCGCGTCGACGCCGTTCAGCGCGCCGGCCGCGACCGGGACACCGACGACCGGCAGCGTCGTGGCGGCCGCACAGGCTCCGGCCAGGTGGGCGGCCATGCCGGCCGCGGCGATGATCACGCCGTAGCCCGCGTCTCTGGCGCCCGATACGAACTCCCGCACCACCTCAGGGTTCCGATGAGCGCTCATGGCCCACACTTCGTGTTCGATGCCGAACTTCTCGAGAGTCTCCCGAGCGGGAGCCATCGTCTCGGCGTCGTTCTTGCTGCCCATCAGGACGGCGACCTTCTTTGGCATGTTGCTTACGCTCCTTCGGCGATGTCGGTCCGGTAGAACCGGCCCGACCATGTGATCTTCTCAGCCGCGGCATAGGCCCGCGATCGGGCGGCGGCCACCGTGCGGTCAAAGGCGGTGACATTCAGGACTCGGCCGCCCGCGGTGACCTCATGCCCGTCGTCGTCGAACCCTGACGAGGCCCGAAACACGATGAACTGCGGGTCGCTCTCCGCTTCTTCGATGCCGGCGATGACATCGCCGGTGCGGACCGAGCCCGGGTATCCCTCTGAAGCCAGAACGATCGTCACCCATGCATCGTCGGCGAAGGTGGGCTTGGTCACCAACTCGCCTCGTGCCGCCTCAGCGAGGATGGCGGCAAGGTCGTTGGTGACCAGCGGCACGACGACCTGGCACTCCGGATCACCGAAGCGCACGTTGAACTCGACGATCTTCGGCCCGTCCGGCGTCATCATCAGCCCGGCATACAGCACGCCTCGATAGTCGATGCCGCGGCGACGAAGCTCATCAAGTACCGGCTGAACGAACCGCGAGGCGAGCGCGGTGCCGTCGACGCCGTCGACGGGGGCATAGGCCCCCATGCCGCCCGTCATCGGCCCGACGTCGCCGGTGCCGACGCGCTTGTGGTCGCGGGCTGGCATCAATGGCATCGCGGTGGTGCCGTCGCAGATGCAGAGCAGGCTTAGCTCCGGGCCTGTCATGCACTCTTCGATGATGATGCCGCCGTCGGCCAGCTTGGTGGTGGCGTCGGAGACCGCGTCTGCGAGGGACGGGGCGACCGTCACACCCTTGCCGGCAGCCAGGTAGTCGGTCTTGATGACATAGGGGCCGGGCAAGTCCTGGAGGAATGCCGTCGCCGCCTTGACGTCGCCGACCGCGACCGACGCGTGCCGCGCCGTCGGAACGCCGGCCGCGGTGACAACTTCCTTCATCCACGCCTTGGAACCTTCTAAGCGCGCCCCGTCGGAGCCCGGTCCGAAGACAAGCTTGCCCGCGATCCGCAGTTCGTCGGCCATCCCCTCCGACAGCGGCTGCTCCGGGCCGATGACGACAAGGTCGGCGTCATCGACGGCGTCGACGACCTCAGCCGTGCGAGCCAACGCCCAACGCAGCGCGTGCTCCCGGCCTCCGCTTCCGACGACGTGGACCCGCACGCTCAGCCCTCGACGTGGACGTACTGCTCGCGGCCGGGGCCGACCCCGACGATGCGGATCGGAACCCCGGAGGCGCTCGCGATGAAGTCGACGAAGTCGCGGGTGGCCTTCGGCAGGTGGGCCGGTTCGTTGGCCTCGGACAGGTCGCTCCGCCAGCCGGTCAGCTCTTCATAGATGGGCGTGGCCCTGTGGAGCTCTGACTGGTGATACGGCGGGTACTCGTGGCGCGTGCCGTTGACGTCGTAAGCCACGCACACCTTCAGCGTGTCGAACTGGTCGAGCTTGTCGAGCTTGGTCAACGACACCTCGTTGATGGAGTTCAAGCGAATCGCCTGGCGCAACTGCACGACGTCGAACCACCCGACGCGCCGACGGCGGCCGGTGACCGTGCCGAACTCGCCACCGTGCTCGATGAGCGCGTCGGCCTCCTCGCCCTCCATCTCCGTTGGGAACGGTCCGGCCCCTACGCGGGTGATGTAGGCCTTGGCGATCCCGATCACCTGGGTGATGTCGCGCGGACCAACGCCAGCGCCCACGCACGCGCCACCCGCCACCGGGTTGGACGAAGTCACGTAGGGATAGGTGCCGTGGTCGACGTCGAGAAACGTGGCCTGCGCTCCTTCGAGCAGCACGTGTTGGCCCGCTTCGAGCGCCTCGTGCACCAGCGTGACGGTGTCGGCGATGAGCGGTTCGATGCGTGGCCGATATTCGTCGAGGTACTGATCCGCGATCTCATCGAAGTCGAGCGCCAGCTTGTTGTACACCTTGGTCAGGATGAGGTTCTTTTCCTTCAGCACCACCTCGAGCTTCTCCCGGAAGATCTTGGGGTCGAGGAGATCCTGCACGCGGAGCCCGACGCGACGAGCCTTGTCGCCGTAGGTGGGGCCGATGCCGGATTTGGTCGTGCCCAGCTTGTTCTTGCCGAGCCGCCGTTCGGAAAGGGCATCGATGTGCAGGTGGTACGGCATGATTAGGTGCGCGTTGCCACTGACTCGGAGCCTGCTGGTGTCGATCCCGCGAGCTTCGAGCTTGTCGATCTCGGCGATCAGCACGCCGGGTTCGATGACGACGCCATTGCCGATCACCGGGGTGATGTGGGGATAGAACACGCCACTAGGAATGAGCTGGAGAGCAAACGTCTCGCCGTCAATCACGATGGTGTGGCCGGCGTTGTGGCCGCCTTGGTACCGGACGACCATCGACATCTCCTTCGACAGGAGGTCGGTGACCTTGCCCTTGCCTTCGTCACCCCACTGGGTGCCGACGATCACGGTGGCGGGCACGCGAGTCTCCTACGTCGAGTTGGTATCGAGTTGTTGCGGCTACTCCGGTTCGCGAGGCGATTCGGGGTCGGGCCGACGGTCGATCATAGCGTCCCCACCCGCGGCCTCCTCCCCCGTTTGAGGGCGGTCCTCGTCGGTCGGGGGACCAGCCCTCGGGGCCAGCAAGCTCAGCCGCGCTTGGGGCGAGCCAACGAGCGCAGCACCCGAGCCGCCTTGACCGCGGGGCCGTCGGTTCCGGTGGCCCGGGCCGGACCCACGTTGTTCTCGTCCTCGTAGGCCGACGCGAGTTCGGCGACGCCCACGATGTTGGTCATGACCTCGCCAAAAGCATCCGGATCGGCCAGCAACCAGGAGTGGTTGCCCTCGACGACTTCGCCCGACGCTCCGATGGCTTCACACAGCGCTTCGAAGCTCGCTCGCGGAATGATCGTGTCCTGATCTCCCCACAGCACGACGACCGGGAGTTTGCGTCGCCGGAGAACGTCGAGTTCGTGGGTGAGATCCGCGGTGCGGGCCAGGTTGGCGACCCGGATCACCGCACGCGGGTTGCGAATGACGTTGGGCAGCGCGTCCTCGAGGATGATCGGCAGCACCCGGGTGATCTGGGGGATCGGCAGGATGTCGCGTGGGAAGTGGATGCCCCAGTCCCACAGCGGCCGCTCCGCCATCGACTTGATGATGCTCCCCTGCTTGCGCCAAGCCGATCCTCCGACTGAGTTGATAAGCACCAACGTGCGCACCTTGTCGGGGTGGTCGTGGGCGGTCTTGATGGCAACCCCGCCGCCGAAGGAGTGGCCGACTAAGAACACCGGCTCATCGAGACCGATGGCCTCCAGGAACGAAGCCACCCAGGCCGCGTAGCCCTCGAAGGAAAAGGCGTCGCCGGGAAGATCAGCGGTGCCGCCGAACCCAGGCAGGGCTGGGGCGACAACACGGCACCCCATCGTGGCCAAGCGCTTCAGGGCTCGCTTGTAACTGTGGTGGCCGAGGGCCCAACCGTGGAGGAACAAGACCGGAAACCCGGTGCCGGCCTCGCCATACACCGCCGGTCGACCGTCGACGTCGGTCTTCTTCCAGACGAGATGATCGGCGGGCGGGGTGCTTGCCATGGCAAGCACAACCCTATACGGCCGCGAGCATCTGGGAGTCGAAACTACGACTAGAGCGAGAGCGCCTTACGTTCGTGCTCGTTGAGGCCGCCCCAGATGCCGTGGGGCTCCTTGATGCGCACCGCGTACTCAAGGCATTCCTTCGTGACCGAACAAACGGCACAGATCGCCCTGGCGCGCACCTCGCGCTCTTCCTTCTCGTCCTTCCGCTCGGCGTGCGTTGGCGGGAAGAACACCGCGGCTTGCGGTCCCCTGCATGCTGCCTTTGCTTGCCACAGCTGCTCAAGTTGCTGAACGCTCACGAGCCCCCCTTGTGTCCACGCGGACCCTAACGCGCCACCAAAGGTTCGTAAAGGGTGAACTTTCGCGAGCAATCCGCTGACCAGGGCAAACGGCGGGCGGTCAGTGGCCGGCGTCGCGGGCGGCCCCTTCGAGGGGCTCGACCTCCAGAACCAGACCATCGACCGCGGCGACCCGGAGCTCTTCGCCGGCCTGGATGGGGGTGGCGCGATTGGTTCGGGCTCGCCATACCGCGGCGCGAACCTTGACCACACCTTCAGGGTCGATGGCCGAGACCGCGGCACCGACCTCGCCGATCATCGACTCCCGACCGATGGTTGGGGTCGAGAAGCGGGTTCGGATGACCGCGGGCATACCGGACACCATGAACAACGCCACCGATGCCAACACCAACACGAGAACGGCCCACGGCACCCTGAACCCGTCGTAGAGCCCGACGCTGCCGAGCACGAACGCGACCGTTCCGATTCCTGTCCATACGCGTGGCACACCGGCCTGGACATCGATCGAGAACCCGATCACGCCGAGGCCGACCAGGGCGAGTCCGACCGGTCGGGTGGGCAGCACGCCGAGGCCGTAGGCCGACAGCCCGAGGCTGGCCAGCGCCACGCCGGCCGCGACCCCGACGCCGGCGGTGTAGAACTCGAAGACCATGAGCAGCAGACCGACGACCAGTAGCAGGTAGGCCGCCGTCGGCGACGCCACGCCGTGGAGCAACTGGGCCAGCAAGGACGGTTCGTCGAAGCGGACTTGGGCGCCGACCGCCAACTCGCGCTGCGGTGGGCGACCATCGCGCTCGACCACTTTCAGCGGGATCTCGAGGACCCGTCCACCGACTCGCTTGCCGTCGAGGTTGACGATGAAGTCACCCAGCGTCGCCGACTCAAGCTCGGCACCGGTCGGACCCCGACCGTCAGAGGTCGCCCCAGGAGCAAACCCCCGGATCCTGGTCGCGTTCAGCACCAAGGCGGCCTGGCCATCAGCCCGTGAAGCGCGCCCGGGACCCACCCATGCGGTGACGGGAACCCGTGAGGTCACGATGGCGTTGAGGAGCGGGAGCAGCCGGTCACCGTCGAGGACCCCATCTTTGGAGTCGAGACGCATGACCACCACCTCAACACCGTCGGCGTCGGCCCGCTCAAGTGCCCTGGTGATGAAGTCGGCCTGGATGGGGTCGATTAGGCCGGACACCTCGATCACCTGAATGGTCTTCAGGCCCGCGTCGGTTTGCGCCGCGCCCGACGAAGGCGGGTAGAGCAGGACCGCAAGGGTCCCGAGGATGAGGAGGGCAGTGGCTAGCCTGCGCGATCGGATGGATGTCTCCCAGTTCTGCGCTTCAACGCGACTCTTCATCGTCGCCGGGAAAGGCGGCGTCGGCAAAACGACGGTGACCGCGGCCCTCGCGCGGACCGCGGCCAAAGCCGGATTGACGGCGCTCATCGTGGAGATCGAGGGCAAGAGCGGTCTCGGAGCCGTCTTCGGCCGCACCGATGCCCTGACCTATGAAGAGGTTCTGCTTTCCGCCGGAGGGGGCCCAGGCGGCGCGGCCGACATCACCGCCCGAACGCTGACCCCCGACGACGCTCTCATCGAATACTTGGAAGATCACGGCATGCGTCGGATCTCGAAGCGGCTGGCCAACTCGGGCGCGCTCGACGTCGTGTCGACGGCCGTGCCGGGGATCAAGGACATCCTCGTGCTCGGCAAGATCAAGCAGCTGGAGCGCTCAGGCGTCGCCGACCTGATCATCGTCGACGCCCCAGCCGCCGGCCACGCCATCACCTTTTTGACCAGCGCCCAGGGGCTGCTCGACGCCGCTCGGGTTGGCCCCATCCGAACGCAGGCCCAGGACGTGGTCGACCTGCTGTCGGACCCAGACCGATGCCAGGTGCTCCTGGTCACGCTGGCCGAGGAGACCCCGGTCAACGAGGTGGTCGAGACGGCGTTCGCGCTCGAAGACCGGGTAGGCATCAAGCTCGCTCCGGTCATCGTCAACGGGGTCTATCCGCGGCTGGAAGGACTCGATGAAGACCCGGCGGCCCTGGCGACCGAGCAAGGGTTTCGGCTGGGAAAGAAGGAGTTGACCGCGCTCCGCGATGCGGCCGACTTCCGACGCCAACGCCAAAACCTCCAAGCGGCCCAGATCGAACGCCTCGCCGATCAGTTGCCCCTGCCCCAGATGCGGCTGCCGTTCATGTTCAGCCCGGAGATCGGCCCGGCCGAGCTCGAACTGCTGGCCGACGCTCTGGCCGAGCAGATGCTGGAGCTCCCGTCCCCCCGGAGCGAGGCCGGATGAGCCCCGACGCCCCGACAAGTGGCGCCGACCTGGGCGACATCGTCCGCCACCAGGAGATCGTCGTGTGCGCAGGCTCCGGCGGCGTCGGGAAGACCACCACCGCGGCCGCCCTCGCCCTGCAGGGCGCCCGGGCGGGGCGGCGGGCTTGCGTGGTGACCATCGACCCGGCCAAGCGGCTTGCCGACGCGCTTGGGCTCGACGAGCTGACCAATGTTCCGGGCCAAGTCGCGGGCGAATGGCCGGGCGAGCTGTGGGCCTTGATGCTTGACACGAAGAGCACCTTCGACGCCTTGGTCGCTCAGTACGCCGCGTCTCCGGATCAAGCGGAGAGCATTCTGCGCAATCCCCTCTACCGAAACCTCGCCGGCGCCCTGTCTGGCACACAGGAGTACATGGCGATGGAGAAGTTGTACGAGCTCCACGCCTCTGGCAACTTCGACCTGATCGTGATTGACACCCCGCCGACGCGCAACGCGCTCGACTTCATCGACGCTCCTCGCCGGCTCACGCGGTTTCTCGACAACCGGATCTTCCGGCTTTTGGTGATGCCGACGAAGGCTTACCTACGGGCCGTCGGGTTCGCCACGCAGGCGCTCATGCGCACCATCTCGAAGGTCGTCGGCAGCGAGGTTGTCGAAGATGCGGTGGCGTTCTTCCAGGCCTTCGAGGGCATGGAGGAGGGCTTCCGCGATCGAGCCCAGGCCGTGCTCGAACTATTGAAAGCCGAGACCACTGCGTTCGTTTTGGTCACGTCGCCTCGCGGGGACGCGGTCGCTGAAGCGGAGTACTTCGCCGACCGTCTGGCCGAGGCCGACATCACCGTCGACGGGTTGGTGGTGAACCGCTTACACCCGCGCTTCGGCGACGTCGTCGTGCCCGATGGTCTGGGTGACTTCGGGCAGAACCTGGCCGACTTCCGGGCCATCGCGGCGCGCGAGGAACAGAACTTCCAAGCGCTCGCCGACCGGTTGGACCGCGCCCCGGTTGCCCGGGTGCCCTTCCTGGCCGACGACGTGCATGACCTGTCCGGACTCGAGGTCGTCGGCGGCCACCTGTTCGGAGCGACCAAGCCCGCCTAGTTCGCGACGACGGCCTTGCGGGCTCGCACCCGTCCAGCACTAGCCTCATGCCTGTGGCCGACATCCTCATCGTGTCCGACTCCCCGGAGGTCAGGGCTGAAATCCGGTCCGTGCTCGACGTCAAGGTCGATGTTGTTCGAGAGATGACGAGTGGGCCCGACGCCATCGCGTCCTGCCGGGAGCGCCTCCCCGACCTCGTCGTGTCCGATATGCAAGTCGGGTCGATGGGTGGCATGGCGATCTGCCTGGAGCTTCGTCTCGAGGAAAGCGGCGGTCGGCTGGGCGAGGTCCCGGTGCTGCTGGTAGTCGATCGACGCCCCGACGTGTTCCTGGCCCGTCGGGCTGAGGCCGAAGGTTGGCTGGTAAAGCCGTTGGATCCGATCCGGCTGCGCCGCGCCATCGCCGCGCTGCTTGACGACGGTATCTACGAGGACGACTCGTACCGTCCGGCCACGTCGGCCGCCGCGCCAGCCTGATGGGCTTGCTCCGGCGCCTCAGGCGCCGCACCGAAGAGTCCGATGCCGACGGCCAGCCTCCAGGTTCGGCGGCTGAACTCGAAAGGGAGATCGTCGAAGCGCTGACGCGTCTCCGGACGACGACGGCCCGTGAGGTCATGACCCCGCGCGTCGACGTCGTGGCCTTGGAGATGCCGGTGAAGGCCGAGGACGTCGCCCGGGAGGTCAAGGAATCTGGCCACTCCCGCTTCCCGGTCTATGAGGAGAGCCTCGATCAGCTGGTGGGTGTGCTGTTCGTGAAGGATCTGTTCCGGATGGGCGAGCCAGCCAGCCCCGAGGCGGTGCAGAAGCGACTCCGCAAGCCCTACCTGGTCCCGGAGAGCCGTCATGTGCTCGAACTATTGCAGGAGATGCGCCAGCGCCGGTTGGCGTTCGCGGTGGTCGTCGACGAATACGGCGGGGTGGAGGGCGTGCTCACCATCAAAGACCTCGTCAGCGAACTCGTTGGCGACCTGCGGGACGAGTTCGATCGACTCGACGACGCCGAGGTGATCCGAATCGACGCCGAGCGGTGGCTGCTGGATGCTCAGATGGGAATCGACGACGCGAGGGAGCAGCTCGGGGTCGACTTGCCCGACGGCGACTACGTCACCCTGGCCGGTTTCCTCTACTCCTGCTTCGGCCGTATCCCCGACGAGAGCGACGTCTGCGAGCACGAGGGATGGGAGTTCCGAATCCAGGAGATGGACCGCCGTCGCATCGCCAAAGTCATCGCCAAAGCCCCTTCGGGGGCCCCCGTTCCGTCGAGTAGCATTGAGGTTTCCGGGAAGTAGCGCAGCTTGGTTAGCGCGCAGCGTTCGGGACGCTGAGGCCGCGGGTTCAAATCCCGCCTTCCCGACTCATGTCACCACCCCATTGGGTGGCGAGGGCGCCGACCTGACGGGCCTGGGCATCATCGAGCGACTCGATGTCACAACCGACTCGTAGACGGGCCGGTAGCGCTTGGCGTCCACCGCCACGCCACGATTGTGCGACCACGGTCTCACAAGAGGGCCAACGAGTTGCACGCCTGTAACTGTGGTTCGGTCGCTTTTGATCTCCCGGAACCGCGCAAAATTCGGAAGTTGTTCGGTACAGTTGAATCTCCTATGAGCGAACAAAAACCCGGACGGCGGGGACGGCCGCCGCGCGAAATCCCACCTCCCCGACCATTTCGGCCTGGTCGACTTATTCGCCGCAAGTCGGACAAATCGGATAGTTACTGACATGGCTTGCGCTCACTACTGAACGTGGTTATATTCAACTACGTACAGCGTTCGTAAGCAGCGTTGATCCGCACGATCCACACCGATCCCGAGGCTGGGGCACGGAGACAGACGGTCGCCTAGACCGTGCGGGGAGCGAGTGGCGAGACCTGGCTGCCTGCCATTTGGCAGGCGTCCTCCAGAGGTTCTCCCATGCCCAGCTCCACTGCCATTTTCGGCATTCGTCGTTCCCGACGACTGCTTCGGTTCCTCGTCAGCGCGATCGTTGCCGCCGCGGTGGTGGCCGGACCGGCCGTCATCGCCGGCCCGACCATGTCCGGCGTCGCCGCCAGCGCGTCGAGCAGCGCCAACCAGAGCAGCGCCTCGCCGTTCGACCCCGCCGCGATGAACGCGGCCATCGACGTCGCCGTCTCCTTGGCTGCAGCCGAGGCCCAGATCGAGGCGACGCTCGCCCAGGCGGCAATCAACGGCGTTGTTCCCAGCCAGCCGGCACCACGCCCGACGCGGGAGATCACCCGGCGTTCCACGGTCCCGACGGGTCAAGGGATCTGGTCGGTCACCATCGGCATCAACGACTACCCCGGCACCGCCCGTGACCTGATCGGCGCAGTCAACGACGCCACCGACTTCGACCGGGCGATGGCCGGCATCGGGGCGCCCGCCGCCCAACGGATGCTGCTCACCAACGGCGCGGCCAGCGCAGCCCGCATCCACGACGCACTCCAGTGGCTCATCGACAACGCTGGGCCCGATGCCACCGCGGTCGTGATGTACGCAGGCCACGCCATCCGCACCGCGAACGGGCGCGACTCGATCACCGCAGCCAACGATGTACGCATCTCCGACCTGGCGCTCCGCGATCGACTTCGCCCTCTCGCCGCGGGCAAGACGCTGATCGTCATGGCGGCCTGCACCGGCGGTGGCTTCGACGAGTTGGTGGCACCAGGACGGGCCCGGATCGCGGCGGCCGGCGCGGGCCAGACAGCGTATGAGACGACCCAGTACAACCGGTCCTACCTGGGTCAGTACTTCGTGCGAGAGGCGCTCATCGAGCGCCGCGCCGACGCCACGGCACGGTCGGCCTTCGATTACGCCAACGCTCAACTCCGGCAGTCGCACCCTGACCGCCTTCTTGTGATGACGGGCGATGCTGCATCGATCCGGTTGGCGCGAAAGTCCACCACCGCTGCCGCCGCACAGCCCGCTCCCGAGTCCCAGCCGCCCGCACAGGGCTCCTCCACCAGCACCACCCGGGGCAGCTCGTCCACGCCCCCTCCCGACAACAACTGCACCCGAAACACCCTCGGCGTCGTCTCCTGCACCCCCGGCGACTGAGCCGTTAGCGTCGGCTGGCATGGAGTTGGCCGACGTTCAACAGCAGATGGCCGACATCTTCGGCGAGAGCGACGCCGAACGCGGCCTCCCCGCCTCCATCGCGTGGTTGGCCGAGGAGGTTGGCGAACTTGCCCAAGCCGTCCGCAAGGGGACTCCCGCCCAACAGTTGCACGAGCTTGGTGACGTCATCGCCTGGACCGCATCAATCGCGAACCAACTTGGCCTGAGCCTGGACGACGCCATGCGGCGCTACGCCAGCGGCTGCCCGCGGTGCTCCGGCACGCCATGCACCTGTTGAGCGCGGTTGAGCTTTACCGGGCGGCCAGAGCCTCGGCGATCTGGATGGCGTTGAGTGCTGCACCCTTGCGCAGGTTGTCGTTCGACACGAACAGCGCCAACCCGTTCGGCACCGTCTCGTCTCGCCGGATCCTGCCCACATAGGACGGGTCCTGGCCGGCAGCCGCCAACGGTGTTGGTACATCGACCACCTCGACCCCGGCAGCCCCGCGAAGCAACTCGGTCGCCCGATCGACCGTAAGCGGCTGCTCGAAACCCGCGTTGATCGACAGTGAATGCCCCGTGAACACCGGCACCCGCACGCACGTGCCCGACACCGGGAGGTCTGGGATCTCCAGGATCTTGCGCGACTCGTCGCGAAGTTTCTTCTCCTCGGAGGTCTCGTCGTCGACGAACCGGCCAGCGTGAGCCAGCACGTTGTAGGCGATCGTCTGCGAGAACACGCTGGCCGCGGGAAACTCGACGGCAGACCCGTCGAAGGTCAGTTCGATGGCCTTTTCGCCCGCCGCCTGCACCTGCTCGAGCAGCTCCGGCGGACCGGTGGTACCCGACCCCGAGACCGCTTGATAGGTGGAGACAACCAGCCGGTTGAGGGTGGCCTCTACGTGGAGCGGCTTCAAGACCGGCATGAACGCCATCGTCGTGCAGTTGGGATTGGCCACGATCCCGATGGGGATCGACGCCAAGGCGTGCGCGTTGGCCTCGGGCACCACAAGCGGCACGTCCGGGTGCATGCGCCACGCCGAGGAATTGTCGATGACGGTCGCGCCAGCCGCGGCCACCTGCGGGGCGAGCTCTTTGGACGCGTCGGCGCCCACCGAAAACAGCGCGATATCCACGCCGGAGTGGTCGGCCGACCAGGCATCCTCGACCTCGACGTCGCGGTCGCCCCATGGCAGTCGCTTGCCGGCCGACCGAGGTGAGGCCAGGAAGCGAATCCGGTCAACCGGGAAGGCTCGGGACGCGAGCAGCGACCGCATGACGGTGCCGACCTGACCGGTCGCGCCGTAGATGGCGACCGACACACCGCTCATGGTCCGGCCTCCAGCTTGAACGCTCTGTGCAGGGCCTGCACTGCGTCATCGATCTGGGTGCCCTTGACCACGCAAGAGATCCGAATCGGTGACGTCGAGATCATCTCTATGTTGATGCCCGCTCCGGCCAGCGTCTCGAACATCGTGGCGGCGATTCCCGGATTCGACTTCATGCCCGCGCCGATCAATGACACCTTGGCGATGTCATCGTCGGAGAGCACGTCGCTAGCACCAATCTCCGATGCGTGGGCGCGACAGACCTCAAGTCCGACGGCGAGGTCGTTCTTGGGAAGGGTGAAGGAGATGTCGGTGGTGCCGGCGACCGAAACGTTCCGCACGATCATGTCGACATTGACTTGCTCGTCAGCCAACGACCGGAACAGTTGCGCGGCGATACCCGGCTTGTCGGGCACATGGGTCACCGTGACCTTCGACTCCCCGCTGTCATGAACGACGGCAGAGACGATGGCTTGCTCCATGTTGGGGTCCTCCTCGGTGATCCAGGTGCCCGGCTCCCAGGTGAAGCTGGACCTGACGTGCAGACGCACGCCGTGGTTGCGGGCGAACTCGACCGAACGCATCGCCGGCTTGGGGCAACCGCTCGCCGTCATCTCAAGCATCTCCTCAAAGGACAGGTGCTGGAGACGACGGGCTTCGGGGACCACGCGCGGATCTGCGGTGAACACCCCCGAAACATCGGTGTAGAGCTCACACGCATCGGCGGCGAGGGCCTGGGCAAGGGCGACGGCGGTGATGTCGGACGCGTCCCGGCCGAGGAACGTGACGTTACGGTCTGTCGAAACGCCCTGTGCCCCTCCGACGACCGGAATCTTTCCCTCTTCCATGCACTGCCGGAGCCGGTCGGGGTTGATCTGGAGGATCTTGGCTCGGGTGTGCTCGGTGTCGGTGAGAATTCCGGCCTGACTCCCGGTGAACGACTCCGCCCCACAGCCCAGTTCGTTGAGGGCCATCGTGAGCAGCGCCATCGACTTGCGCTCGCCCGCGGTGACGAGCATGTCCCACTCGCGCCCGGGCTGAACGGCGGAAATATCGTTGGCCAAGCGAATGAGATCGTCTGTTTCCTTGCCCATGGCGCTGACCACCACCACCACGTCGTCGCCCCGGCGGCGGGAGCGGGCGATGTAGTCGGCCACCGTCCTCATCCGGTCGGCGTCGGCGACGGACGTCCCGCCGAACTTCTGCACGATCAGCCGGCCCACCTC
>JBPCMH010000119.1:0-3212 GCA_051002495.1 Acidimicrobiales bacterium | reverse complement strand
CCGCTCGCTCGCTGCGCTCGCTCGCTTCGACGGTCGAGTTTGTTGGTGCGGCCTGCGGCCGCGCTGTTGGAGTTGCTGGTGGGCGACCGGCGGAGCCGGATCGTCCACCGACGAGGGGGGGTCGCGGAGCGCCACCCTCGTGCTCCCCCCATGCCTCGGCTCGCCTTCTGGGCTCTTGCTCTGGGTCTTCATCGTGACACTCGACGGGGATGGCGACGCGGCCTCGGATGTCGAGCCCGCCGATGCGCTGGATGGCGACGGGTCGGGCGAGATCGCCGTCGACAAAGCGGCGCCGTTGGCGCCCGCAGTGCTGGCCATCGACATCGGCGGGACCAAGTTCGCCGCTGGTCTGTTGACGGCGGCAGGCGATTTGGTCGACCGGACCAAAGTACTCGTGGACCAGAACGTCGGTGCCGAAGCCCATTTCGACGCGCTGGGGTCCATCGTCACCCAGCAGATGGACCTGGCCGAGCACCACGGTGTGCGGGTCACCGCCGTGGGCATCGGGTGCGCCGGGCCGATCACGTCCAACTGCGACACCGTTTCACCGGTGAACATCTCGGCGTGGCAGGAGTTCCCGTTACGGGAACGCATCGCCGAACTGACCGAGAAGCGGGTGTACGGCGACCTCGATGGCAAGGCGCTGGCGCTGGCTGAAGGCTGGAAGGGCGCCGCGCAAGGTGTGGACAACTACGCCATGCTCACCGTCAGCACCGGAGTCGGCGGCGGCATCGTGCTCGACGGCGAACTGCTCGACGGGGCGTCGGGCAACGGCGGCCACGTCGGTCACATCATCGTCGAGCCCAACGGACGCCGATGTGGGTGCGGGGCGCGAGGGTGTCTGGAGGCAGAGGCGTCGGGCCTCGCCATCGAGGCCATCACCGGGCGGTCACCCACCGAGCCCACCTACGAGATCATGCAACGCACCGGCCGCCTCGTCGGGCGGGCGGCGGCGTCGTTGTGCAACCTGCTCGACCTCGATCTGGTGGTGGTGGGCGGCGGCGTGGCCATGGGCTTCGCGGCGACGTTCTTCAACGCCGCCCAGGAAGAGCTCAGCACCGATGCCCGGCTGCCCTACAGCCGACAGGCGAGGATCACCCCGACCCGGCTCGGCGACCGAGGACCCCTCATCGGTGCCGGCGCCGTCGGCATCAAAGGGTGGGGCCGCGACCGCGACCGCGCCCGATCCAAACCGGTTGTCGGGGCCGAATCCCGTCCCCCCGAATCCATCTCCCGACGACGGGACCAACACAAGGCGGCACGATGACCAAGATTCGCAGCACCGACAGCAGTCGGATCCAGGACCGGCGCGGCGGTGGCGGCGGCGGCCTCAGTTTTCCAGGCTTGGGCCGAAGCGGGGGTATGGGCGGAGGGATGGGCATCCCCATGAAGTCCGGAGGCGGGCTGCTCGGCCTGCTGGTCGTGGCCGCAGTGATCTTCCTGCCCCGCCTGTTCGGGGGCGACGGAAGCGGCGGCCTCAACCAGTACGGCGGCGGTGCGGCGGAGCAGTCAGGCCAGGGCGATCCGTGTCAGACCGAGGCCGAACAGATCGTGTGCGGCGCCAACGAGGACGTGCAGGACTATTGGGGGCGGGAGTACCCGCAGGCGTTCGACGGGGCCGAGTACCAGGACACGGAGCTGGTGTTCTTCTCCGGATCGACGAACACGGGATGCGGCGGGGCGTCGGCCCAGACCGGGCCGTTCTACTGTCCAGCCGACAACCTCGTGTACATCGACTTGCAGTTCCTCGATCAATTGCAGCAGCAGTTCGGGGCCCAGGGCGACTTGGCATCGCAGTACATCGTGGCCCACGAGTTCGGCCATCACGTGCAGAGCGTCACCGGCATCAGCGAGCAGGTGACCCGGGCTCAGCAGCAGAACCCCGGTCAGGCCAACGAGCTGTCGGTGGCCCTCGAACTGCAGGCCGACTGCTACGCCGGGACCTGGGCTCACGATGCGGCCGCCCGGGATCAGCTCGACTCGCCCGACGAGATCGACGAGGCCCTCAATGCCGCGGCCGCGGTCGGCGACGATCGCATCCAGCAGCAGACCCAGGGCCGGGTCGATCCGGAGTCGTTCACCCACGGCACGTCCGAACAACGTGTCAGCTGGTTCCGTCGCGGCTACTCCACCGGCGACCCCACCCAGTGCGACACCTTCAACGAGCTGTAGTTCCCTTACCCGAGGTCTGAACTGCACCCGAGGTCGGAGCGTCCACCCGGGTCGACCTTCAAACCTCGGGCGCGCTCCAAACCTCGCATGAAGAGAGGTCGAGGAGCCCAGAAGCGGCGACCGTCGGCGAGTTGTGAGCCACGCGTACATGCGTTGCGAACGATGAGCTGCGCGAGCAGGTTTCCGTACGCACGGCTCACACCTCGCAGCCTGTGTACGGAGAACTCACACTTCGGCTGGGGCGGGCGCATCGGTTCGAGCGGTGGCGCTTCAGGAGCTCCTCAGCAACGCTCGTTGTGACGAACTGTGAGCCCCTCGTACCGGCGACCCGGAACGGTGAGCTGTGCGAGCAGGCTTCCGCACGCACGGCTCACACTCGATGTCGGTCACGATCCGATCTTGCGGTAGACCCACTCGGCGGGGCCGACGCCAAAGCGGCGGTGCCAGACCCAGCCGACGCTCATGGCGACGACCCAGTAGCAGGCGGCGAACGTGAGGGCCAGGTCGAGGCCGGCTGGGCGCACCCACCCGTGCCAGTTCACCACGAAGTTGAACAGCAGGGCGTGGGCGATGTACAGCGTGAGCGTCATCTGGCCGGCGTGGGCGAACAGGCGCACGGCCCCAGTGTCGGCGAACCGCTCGGCGATCGAGGCGATGGTGGCAAACGCGGCAAGCGCGGTGCCGAGCGCACTGGCGACGTACAACAGTCCCCGGTCGAACGGGTGCGTGCTCGACAAGTGCTGGGCCAGCGGCGTGTTGCCGACGAGGTCCGAGGCGATAGTGGCGAACGCGAACAGCATGATGCCACCGACGAGCGCAATGGGTTTCCAGACCTGCCGGTGCAGGACCCGGCCCAGCACGATGCCGGCACAGAAGAACACCAACCACGGCAACAGGGGATGGGTGCCGTTCACGAACATGTCGAACACCAAACCACGCGGCGAGCCGCCAGGCGGCCGAATCAGCCAGTTGACGTCGTGTCCGTCCGCCTGCTGCTCGAACCTCCACCACTCGATGCCGGCGCCCGCCACCGCGGCCGA
>JBPCMH010000118.1:0-4394 GCA_051002495.1 Acidimicrobiales bacterium | reverse complement strand
ACGCGCACCCGTGTGTCGATCACCGTTCTGGTGGCGTTCGCGTTCTCGGCGTTTACCGGCCCCATCTTCGCGGCCTACACCGAGGAGATCCTCGGCGCCTTGCAGACCTCGGACAACTTGACCGTGGTCGCCGAGGAGGCGACATGGCGGTCGGGAGCCGTCTCGTACATGCACGGAGCGGCACAGATCGGCCTCCTGTTCTGCTGCTTCTCGGTGGCATCGGCATGCGCCTTCGGTCCCGAGCAGCTCCGGAGCTACTACCGAACGCGAGGTCGCAGCCAAGTGCAGCTGTTTGGCCCGCGTCTCGTTGTCGCCGCGCTGGCGGTGCTGGTCGGTGTAGTGCTCGGCGCACTGCTCGCGTGGTACGAGATCGCCCTTCTCTTCGACGACGTCTCGCACGGACGGTTGATCGCTGCGTTCGCTCTCCAATCGGCGGCGATCGTCACGCTGAGCCTGCTCGCGGGTGTCGGCGCCATCGCGACGAACTCGCCAGGACCCTGTGCGCTCGCGACGTTCCTCGCCGCCTTCGTCTTCGATTTCTTGAGCGGTGACACTGGTGTGTTCGCCTGGTCTCCGACCGCGCTGCTACGCCCGTACAGCATCCTCGACGGTGCCAGGGTGACCGAGTTCGCCCGGCCGCTGGTCGGGTCCGTGGTGGTGTTGGTCGTCGCGTCAGGCCTGGCGCTGCGCCGTCCACTCCGTCACCGGTTGACGAGCCCGGGAGGGCAAGAAAGGCGCAGCCATGCATTCTCATGAACGTTCGCGTCCTTCCGTCGAGCACCGCCAACTGTTGGGCGAGTTGGCAGGAGTGTCGAAATCGTTCGGCGACGTCACCGCAGTCGACGACGTCTCGCTGACCGTGCCCGTCGGCCACATCGTCGGCCTGCTCGGCCACAATGGCGCCGGCAAGACGACGATCATCCGTCTCATTGCGGGCCTGCTGACGCCGGATGCCGGCCGGATCCGGGTATTCGGCCTCGACCCGGGGACCGACGGCACCGCGATCCGCCAACGTCTCGGCGTGCTCCCGAGTTCGCCGCTCGCCGACGTGCGCTTGACCGGCGAGGAGAACATGCAGTTCGCCGCCCGTCTCTTCGGCGTGCCCGAGGACGTGGCGGGCGACCGAGGCGCGTACCTGCTCGAGCGGTTCGGACTGCGCGACCGTGCCGGCGATCTTGTCGATGAGTACAGCGCCGGCATGAAGCAGCGCCTGTCGCTGGCGCGCGTGCTGCTGCCCGAGCCCCAACTGCTCTTGTTGGACGAGCCGACCGCGGCGATGGATCCGGTGGGAGCACGGGAGTTCCTTGACACCCTCGCCGAGTTCGCCGCAGTCGAGCAGCGGGCCATCCTGCTGTGCACCCACGATCTCCCCGAGGCGGCGTCGCTGTGCAGCGACGTCCATGTCCTGTCGGAGGGCTCGGTGATCGCCCAGGGTTCACCGGCCGAGCTCACCCGCACCATCGACGTCCCGACCGCGTTCCGGGTTGCGCCCGATGACGGCGACAGCGCTCTGCGGGTGATCAGCGGTGCCGACCCGTCGGCCGAACTGGCACGGCCGGGCGAGATCCTCGCTCCCTGCCTGGCGAACGAATCGATCCCTTCCGTCGTCGAGCGGCTCGTGCATGGGGGCGTTCGCGTCTTCGGCATCGAACAGCAGAGCGCGACGCTCGAAGACGTCTACTTCGAGCTCCACCGCCCTCGGCTGGTCAAGGGGGACAAGTCATGAACTGGACAGCGATCTTCGGGATCGTCCGCCGTGATCTCACCGCCGCGAGGCGAAGCCCCGCGGTCGTCGTGCCAATGGTCGTGGTGCCGCTCGTCGTCGTCACCGTGCTCCCCGCCATCGCCTACATGATCCGGCGGGCCGACACGAGCGCCCTTCCGCTCGGCGCCCTGATCGGCATCATGCCCGCCGACCTGTACGACGCGGCGTCGACCGACCCGGCGCGACTCGCGCTGCTCCTCGTCACGTTCGTCTTCCCGACGATCCTCCTGGTGGTGCCGTTGATGGTCGTCTCGGTCATCTCCACCGACTCGGTGGCCGGCGAACGTGAGCGCGGCACCCTCGAAGGCGTGCTGGTCAGTCCGATCGGCGATCGAGAGCTGCTCCTCGCCAAAATCCTGAGCGCCGCCCTTCCCGCGTTCGTGATCCACCTCTCCTGCTCGCTGCTGTACTGCCTCGCCGCCAACCTCGCGCTCGGCTCGGTGGTGGACGGTCTCGTGCTGCCGACGTTGCCGTGGCTGATCATCGTGGTGTGGGTGGGACCCGCATTCACCGCGCTAATGCTCGGCGCGTCCGTGCTGATCTCGGCCCGGGCGAAGTCGGTCCAGGGCGCGGCGCAGCTGTCGGGCGTGGCTGTACTCCCCCTGATCGTGATGGTGGTCGGCCAGATCGGTGGCGTCGCGTTGCTCAGCGGGCTCGTGGCGCTGAACGTCGGCGCCGGGCTCTGGGGGGCGACCGCCCTGCTCGTCCGGTCGGGTCGGGAGTCGATGAGCCGGCACCGCCTCGCGGCCCGCCTGCCGTGAGCTCGCACACCGCCGTCATCGAGTTCTCCACGCTCTCGCGTCGGCTCGGCGCGCGCTCGGGCGGGTCCGCCGTCATCTTCGTCGACGACCGGCTGCGGCACGAGGCGATCGTCGACATCGTCACCGAGCACATCGCGGCGTCCCGCGTGCGCTACGACATCGAGCCGGTGACCGCGGTGGCCGACGTGTCCACGGTTCGCTCGATGGCAGACCGGGTCGAGGGGCGAGATGTCGTGATCGCGATCGGAGGCGGCCGGACGATCGACTGCGCGAAGCTGGCGACAGCCGTCGGCGTAGACCGGTCGCTGTCCGATCGTCTGGTGGATCTCACTGATGTCGGCTCGCTCTACCTCACCGGCGGACTGACCCCCGAGACGTGTCGAATCGCTATTCCCACGACCTTGGGAACAGGGGCCGAGCGGAGCCAGAGCGCCGTGGTCGACAACGCGCACGGCCGGCTGATCGTCGGTTCGCGCCAGCTCCGGCCGAACGCAGCACTGCTCTCTCCCATCGCCACCCGCGGCCTGTCGCGGGACTTGGTTCTCTCGGGTGTCTTCGAGGCCATCTGCCGTGTCGTCGGCCCGGCGGCCCGTTCGCCGATCGGCGCACGGGAAGACCTGTTGCTGGCTGCGGTCCATCGGCTCGTCGCCCTCGGTTATGGACTAGCGGGCGCGGATCGACCCGGGTCGGCAGAGTGCGACCATCGGCGACGAGAGGTGGCCCAACTGAGCGGTCTGGCGCACACCAGGTCGATGCACCGCGAGCGCGGCCCGTCGGCGTTTCCGGCATGGTTCATCGCCACCGAGCTGTCGTGGTCGTGCGGGGTCGAGAAGACCCGGGCGCTTGCTCGCATCATGCCGGCCGTCTGGCGTCGGGCGCTCCACGGTGACGCGAGTTGGGGCTCACCCTCGGCAATCGGACTGCTCTGGAGCGCGGCCAGGATGGGGTCCCCGGTACCTCTGCCAAGCGACCCGTCGGCCGGCCTCGCGGTCCTGACCGAGTCGTGGGGCATCGATTCGGCCGTTCCCGCCCTCGACGCCGGAGCACTGTCGCAGCGCATCGCACGACGCTGGGGCGGGGATGGCGGCTACCTCGGGGAACTGGACGCGCCCGATCTCGCATCTGTCCTGCGCGGGATCGCCGCACCGATCACCACCCGATATCTCGAAGACCTGGAACGATCCCACGAGGGCGACGTCGAAACTGTGTGAGATCGGGGCGTCGATCCAGAGCGCCGCCTGCCGAGTCTCGCTGTTCACTGCCATCTACAGCACCGGCGCCTCCGGCGGACGCTGGCGTAACGTGGTGCGCGTCGTCGGCGTACTCGTCGTGTGGACGGTGGCGCGCGACCCGCTTTCGCCCTCCTTGGGGTAGCGGCAGTATCGGCGCAATCACCAACGCCTACGGGGGTCATCTGAGTAACGGCGCCGAAGTGGCCAACAAGTGATCCTCTAACAGTGATTAGTGGAAGTAAATTGAGGGTGGAGTTCCACTTCCACTAATGCGGTCGAGGGGCCGGAACGGAAGCTGTCAAGGGGTGGTTGCCGGTTTCTTCAGGTCTTTGACTTGATGGTCGGGTTGTTGATCCACGCCTCGGTGGGTGGCGTGGGTGCTTTGGGTGGACGGTTGCGGAACCGCTTGGGATTGGCCTCGTAGGCGGCGTCGAGCACCCCTTGGCGGGCGGCGATGGTGGCCCCGGCAATGCCGTCGTGCAGGTCGGCGGGGTGGAGGTAGGCGATGCCCGAGTGGTAGTGCTCGTGGTTGTACCAACGGGCGAAGCGCCGCATCCAGGTCCTGGCCGCCTCGATGGTGTCGAAGCGGTCGGGGTAGTCGGGCCGGTACTTGGCGGTCTTGAAGTTCGACTCCGA
>JBPCMH010000117.1:0-12061 GCA_051002495.1 Acidimicrobiales bacterium | reverse complement strand
CCGTTGGTTCGATTTCACCTCGAACGCGAGAACCCGGCCGTCGTCGAACTCGACGACGACGTCCACCTCGTCGTCATCGACCCGCCAATGCCCCAACGTCGCACGATCATCCAGCCACGACACCTGCTTGCGAATCTCGCCAACGACAAAGCTCTCCAGAAGATGCCCGAACTCGCTGAGCACGCTCGGATCCAACGCAGCGAGCCTGTCCGGACGGGCGCCGAGCAACCAAGCACCCAGCCCGGAGTCCACGACATGGACCTTGGGGAGTCGCGCCGCCCGGGCACGCAACGTCTTCCCCCACGCCGGGAGTTGTACGAACAGAAATAGGTCTTCGAGCAGGCGTGTGTACCCGGCGACCGTCTCCCGTTTCGTATCGAGTCGGCGCGCCGCTTCAGCCACGTTCAACACCTGGCCGGTCTGTCCCGCGAGCACATCGACCAGACGACGTAGGACCTCACGATGACGAACCTGCGCGAGTTCGGCAGCGTCGCGTTCAACACCCAAGCGCACATAGTCGCTGAACCACCGGGCCCGGGAACGGTCCGAGCGTTGGAGCGCGAGCGGGAACCCGCCTGCGCACACCCGTTCCGCGTAGCTCTGACGGGTCGTCGACGAGGTGGGATGCGCCGCCACCGCCGCTGATGGATCGATAGCCAGCGCCTCGATGAGATTCTCGCTGACACCGGCGATCTCTCCCTGTGACAGCGGCAGGATCGTGAGCACGTGCAGACGACCCGTCAGCGCCTGTGCCGTTCGAGGGATGGCATCGTGACGGGTCGACCCGGTCAACACCGCGGTGCCTGCAGCGCTGCCCTCCCTGTTGAGTCGAGCCTTGATCGCGTCGAGCACGTCGAGTGCCCGCTGGTACTCATCGATACACACCGGCGGCACCGACGCCACCGCAACAGACGGATTCGCCGACACGGCGTCGAGCACCACCGGATCATCGAGATCGACGACCACAACGCCATGAGCCTCGGCGAAGGCACGCAACAAGGTGGACTTGCCGACCGAGCGCGGACCATGCAGCGCGATGACCGGCTCCTCAGCGATTCGGTCGTTCAGGATCGACAGGATACGGCGATCGACAAGACCACCTGACAGCACGGGCACCCGGAGAATCTACCACCACTAGAGGACACATCCGAGCATTCCTAACGGATAGATCCGAGACTCCGTGTCGGACAGATTCGACCATCATGACCACGACACCGATGTCTGGCCCCGGCCGGCCCGCACGTTCGATGTCGTGTTGTGCCACTCCATGCTCGAGGTGTCGCACGATCCCGTCCTGGCTCTCGAACAGATGTTGCGCGTGCTCCAGCCGGGAGGTCACATCGCCCTTGCGTCGGTGGCGTACTCCGGCATGATTCGAGGTGGACCACACCTCGAGTTGATCGAACGGTTCTTCGCTGTCCGAGAGCGGGTCTGGGCCCGACTCGAGCCACCGGCCGACCCGCGCATCGGGCACCGACTCCCCGAACTTCTCGACCGCGCCGGTTTCACCGAGATCGATGTTCACGCCCACTACATCTCATACGGAACGCCAGACGCGGTGCGCGCCTTCGGACTCGCACGGGCTGCCGACTTCGACGATCCCGGCTACCGAGACGTCGCCCTCGAACACGGTTTCCTCACCAAGGCCGAACTCGCAGACACCAAACGCGCCTGGGCGGCCTGGTCAGCGTCACCCGCTGCCTTCGTCGCCTTTCCATGGTGCCGAGCCGTCGGTCGCAAGCCCAACGCCAGTTGAGCCCCGTTGAAATGACCGAAGGGTTACGGTCAGCATCATGGACAACGGGAAAGGGCCCCAGATTTTCGAAGGGATACATCACGTCGCGATCACCGTCGCCGACCTCGAAGAAGCACGTTCGTTCTACGGCGGAATCCTTAGGCTGGAGGAACTCGACAGACCTGACTTCGGTGTTCCCGGTGTCTGGTACAGCCTCGGCAGTTCGCAGCAGCTGCACATCGCTGCGTTCGATGACCACGTCACACCGCGGCGATCTCACTTTGCTCTGCGGGTCTCCGACCTCGACGAGGTGGCAGACCGGCTTCAAACGGCGGGAGTCGACATTCGACGCAGTCCGAACATTCCAGGAGCCGGACGCCAGGCGGCATTCAACGACCCCGCAGGAAACCTCGTAGAACTCAACCAGCCGATCGACTGACCCGGGCCGCCGGGCACGCAATGGCGCTACCTTCGGGGCAACCACCGACCTTGCAATGGCTGGTGACGTCTGGGTCGATCATCCCCGGCGTATCGGCGGGGCCACGTTCGAACGACACGGGGGTAGATGAGCGAGAACATCATCGGCCGAGATGAGGGCGAGGTCTGGGAACTCTTCGGTGAGCAGTACCTCTGCAAGGTGCCGAGCGAGGCCACGCACGGGTCGTACGCCGTTTGGGAGGAGCACATGCCGCCCGGCTTCAAATCGCCGCTCCACCGTCACCTCGGCGATGACGAGACGTTCGTCGTCCTCGAGGGCGAGCTCACTGTTCGCGTCGGTGACGAGGCGCGCACCGTGCGTAGCGGCTCCCTCCTGTCCATCCCCAGGGGGTACGCCGCACGGGCTCCGGAACGACACCGACTCGGACGCTGCGGTCATGGTCCACGTCACGCCCGGAGCGTTCGTGAAGTTCTTTCGGTCGGTTTTTCAGATGACCGAAGATGAGCGAGCCGGGGCCGAGGTGGGACGCCTCTACCGCGACGAGCACAACAGCGAGGTGGTCGGAGACTGGTAGCGAGGCCCGCTGGCGTTGCAGCTCGGCCTGGAACACGGTCCCTGACGCCTTCAACCACTCATGCACCGGGCCAGCGTCTATCGCCACATGTACCCCGTCGTCACGTTCCACTACGTTCGGGACGAGGCAGTGGACGTGAAGCTGGGGGTCACCGGCCCGGCTGGTGCGATGGGTGAACATCGCCACCGCGAACCCGCCGGTCCCGGCCCTCTGACGGACGCCGTCGACCTGGCGGCGAGTCACCGCCGCCCGCGCCTCCAGGAAATCCATCGCCGTGGTTGCCGCTGTGGATACGGCGATCGATACGTCGGCGGTAGCCGCCGCGTCGCCGAAGGCCCACAGTAGCGACACCGACTTCGGGGCCGACAGCGTCAGATCGATCGCCTTGACCGTCCGCTCCCGATGACCCGCCAGGAGCGGAGACCCGAGGGTCGGGTGCTCCCCCTCGACGAGAGCGCGCAGCGCTTCGGCGTCGACGACACCGGCGAGGCCGAGGCGGTCCGCCCAGCGGCCGTGCCACACCCCAGGCGCCTCACCCGCGCCCATGAAGTAGTCCTCGACGCCGTCGGCGACCGAGCGGAGGAGGTACTCCGCGCCGCGGAGCTTGGTGATGGTCAGCACGGAGCCGGGACCTCCGCCGGGACCTTGGGCGCGACGACCGGGACTGCCACCCCGAAGGGGTGGCAAGTGTCTGCCAGCTTCGGGGTTGGGCTCATGAGAGGGGAAGTCAGAGACACGGGATCAGCTCGCGAACGGGAGGCTGGGCTGATCGGGAGCGACCGTATGACGACGCGTAGGACGTCGCTCGGCGCGGCTGGGAGCACTCGCGTGTTCGAGGGCCGGGATGGTCGGTGCGACCGGCTCGAGCCCCGGTGTCGGCGCCGGCCCGCGGGCAGGGGATGCGTCCGCCGTCGCGGCCGCTTCGCCCGTGGGCGCCACACCTGTCACGGGCAATGGCGTTCCCCATGCCGTGAGCGGTCCGCCGACGATGCGCTCGAGCTGACAGAGCGGGACTCGCAGCACGTGACCGAAGTCGACAACCGGCAAGCCCGACTGGCCTCCGGTCGCGCGCCACTCCTGCGCCATGGCGTACGCCTTGGTACGGCCGACCCGGAGCACCCGGGCCGCTTCTTCGATGGTCAACAGGTCCGGGAGACCGCCCATCGGCACCTCACTCACTCGTCACTTATCTAACTGGGCAGTGAGAGTAGCATGTAATCACGAGGTTGTGAAGGACATTCCTGCTCAGGAAGGTTACGATGGCCCGATGAGCGCCACACGGAAGTTCGGCATCCGCCGGGTCATGACCCCAAACCAGATCGTCGCCTTCAACGTGGCCAGGGCCCGGGCGTTGCGAGGCTGGACCCAGGAGCAGGCCGCCGAGGCCCTCGCCCCTTACCTCGGAGCGAAGCTGTCGGGTCCGAGCTTCTCCAACCTGGAGCGATCGGCAGTCAAGGTCGACCGGATCCGCCAGTTCTCCGCCGATGACCTCCTTGCCCTGTCCCGCGGGTTCGACCTGCCGATCGGGTTCTTCTTCACGCCGCTCCCGCCAGCCATGGACGCCGGCCTGTACGGGCCCGACGCCGGCAACAAGGGCCTCGACCCCATCGTGCTCCTCGACGCCATCTTGGGCACCCCCGACAACCTCGGGTACTGGGCCGACGAGCTGCTCGCCTACTCCGCCAGCCACGCCCCCATGCCCCGGTCCAAGCGGGAGAAGCCCAGCGTCTCGCCCGCCGACCTCGCCGACCGGCTCGGCCCGCTCGTGGAGCTGAGGGCCCAGGCGCTGCTCCGCAACGTCCTCGGGGACCTCGACGGGGCCAGCGACCTCCTCGAACGCCTCGCCGAAGCATTGCGGCTCCTGGACGAGACCGCACGAACCGGCACGGCGGACCAGACGAAACGGGGCGGCACTGCGGACGGGACGACAGGGACCGGCACCGTCACCGTCACCGTCGCCGGCACCAAACGAAAGACACCTCGCGCTCGGGTGAGCGCCACCAAGCAGTAGAGCGAGCAGGAGGTTCCAGCATGAGTAGAGGACATCGACGCCAGCTCGGAGGCGTGGATCGGCTCCCAAGCGGTCGGTGGCGGGTTCGCCTGGCCGACCCGGGTACCGGTCAACGGGTGAGCATCGGGAGCTACCGGACCAAGGCCGAAGCCGAGGTGGCGTTCGCCGCGGCGATCACCGATCAGGCGAAGGGGGCCTGGGTCGCTCCCGACAAGGGCCGCGTGACTCTCAACGAGTACGCGCCGAAGTGGTTGGCTACTCGGCTCACCTCCCGCGGCGAGCCGCTGAGGCCCAAGACGCTCGAGCTCTACGACAGCTTCCTGCGTCTTCACATCCTGCCGACGCTCGGGCCGATGCCGCTGGGCCGGCTCACCACTGCGACCATTCGCTCGTGGCATTCCGGCCTGCTCAACCAGGGCCCGGGCGCGGCGTCGGTCGCCAAGTGCTACCGACTGCTCCGCACGATCCTCGCGACCGCGATCGAGGACGGCGTCATCGTGGCCAATCCCTGTTCGATCAAGGGCGCCGGCGTCGAGGCCACCCAGGAGCGCACCCTTCCGACCTTGGCCGAGGTCTACGCCCTCGCCGACACGATCCGGCCGCAGCTTCGGGCCTTCGTGCTCCTCGCTGCCTTCGGAGGACTCCGCCGCGGCGAGCTGCTCGCACTCACCCGGCGCGACGTCGACCTTCTGCACCGCACGGTCGATATACGACTGCAACGCCAGGAAGCCAAGGGCGGCGGCCACCTGGTGAGCCCGCCCAAGACCGACGCTGGCTGTCGCCTGCTGGTCCTGCCATCCGGGCTCGTACCCGAGCTGGAGGCGCACCTCTCGCAGTGGGCCGCTCCAGGGCCCGACGGGCTGCTCTTCCCCGGCGTGCGTGGCGGTCCCCTGCGCCTGTGCGTGTGGCAACGGGAGTGGACCCGCACCCGAGTCGCGCTCGGCCTCAAGAGCGTCCATCTCCACGATCTTCGCCACGTCGCAGGAACCATGGCCGCCGCGACCGGCGCCGGCACCAAGGAGCTGATGCACCGTCTCGGCCACGCCAGCCCTCGCGCTGCGCTGCGGTACCAGCACGCGACGGCCAAGCGCGACGAGGTCATTGCCGACGGCATCGACCGCATCCTCGAAGCTGCTCGCGAGGACCCGGACTCGACCGTGCTGCCCTTCCGCGGTGCAGGCGCGCCGAAGCCCGCATAGCACTACGGCTTGCGCTATTGGGGGTTCTATGCCGCTACTGCGGCGCGCGCCCGAGTGAGGAGTCGCTTGGCCCAGCCGATCATTCGGTGGGCGTCGCTCGTGGAGACGAACGTGACCCCGTAGTGGGAGTCGTCCTTGCGGTTCAGCAGTCGGCTCAGGTCCTTCGCCATCTCCGCTCCGTGAGGGGCGACCGTCGCGAGCACGGCAACAGCATCGTCGTGGGCCTGGCCTCGCGACCGAACCCCCAACCTGGCGCAACACACCGCGTCCGATGCAGCGATGCCGGCCAGTACCGCCAGCGCCGCCGCGACTCCAGGGTTGGCGACGTCGCTCTCGTCGGCAGTGACGAGCTCCGCGGCAACCAGAAACGACTCCCCCTGGGCGAGCCGGTTCAGCGCGGCGCGCCGGTCACAAGGCTGCGTCCTCGACTTCGACCGGGCCATCACCCGGTGCTCCGCAGCGCGCGCCGGTCACCACAGATCACGACGACCTCCGCATCCCACCGCGCCACGATCGGTTCCTTGGCGCGCCGCAGGCGTCGCAGCTCCGCTGACGGCATCCCGATGACCTGGGCATGGTTGCCGGTCCACGAGTGAACCTGACCGGTCAGCCTCTCGATCAGGTCGTCCAGGCCGTCGGCGTCAGACACCACCAGCAAGTCGATGTCACTGGAACTGTCGCCGTCACGTCGTGCGGCTGAACCGAACAGACCAACGAGCGCCACCTCACCGCCCCAGTCGTCCACGGTCGACCGGATCCGGCGGACCAGCTCACCGTGGAGATCTGCCAGCATGGCCACGGCCGGCGCTGCAACGTGCTCCCGGTTCAGGACGAACCCGCCGGGGACATCGTCGACCAGGCCGACCTCGATCATCCGCAGCAACACCTCACGAACGCCTGACTTCGACCCGCGCCCAGCACGCCGATGTACCTCAGCGAGGCTCGCTGGCGCGGTCGTCGCCGCGAGCGCGACCAGCACCGGACCGTCCAGGCTCGGTACGACACTGCTGATCGGCATCGACACATCCATCCCACACCTCAGCGTTCAGAATATCACACGCCGAACAGAATAACGCACAACGTACGAGATCCTGCACGTCAACGATGGACGTTCGGACCACCTCGGCTCGCGATGTCAACGCGGTCGGCGAAGTGCCGCCCAGTGCCGTCTGATGTCGTTCGAGGCCGCCTCGTAGCGCCTGCGTTAGGTCACGCCCAGGTCACGAGCGCCAGATCGGCGGCGAGCTGAAGAACAGGCATACCATCTGACCTGGGCTTTCTTGGTGGAGACGATGGGACTCGAACCCACGACTTCCTGCTTGCAAAGCAGGTGCTCTAGCCAACTGAGCTACGTCCCCGTGTGCGACGGCAGCAGCCGACCGCTCGGTAGCGCCAAGTGTACCGCCGACCTTGGTTGCCCAGTAGCGGACTGCCGACGAGCCGGACCGCAGCAGCGAGCCACGGCGTCGAGCGCGAGGATGAGCCCATGCCCAGCGAGCGGATCATTGTCGACGGCCTCGGCCGCCTGCCTCAGTTTGCCCACGCGGGCGTGGCCGACGACTGGGTATTCGTCTCCGGCACCCTCGGCACGGGGGACGACCTCCGGCTGGTTGACGGCGGCATCGGCCCGGAGACAACCCAGACGCTCACGAACATCGGCACCATCCTCAAAGCTGCCGGCGCGGGCTGGGATGACGTCGTCAAGGTGAACGTGTCGGTGGCCGACATGGCCGACTTCCCCGCCATGAACTCCGCCTACGCCGCGTTCTTCGACGGCACGCCGCCGGCTCGCATCACTGTCGGCGGTCTCGAACTGGCCCTCGACGCTCGAGTCGAGATCGACTGCGTCGCTCGCCGACCGAGCCGACCGAGCCAACCGAGCCAACCAAGCCAACCAAGCGAACCCACGACGGCAACACCGCAAGCCGGCGCGCCGATCAAACGCACGACCGGCTTCGTTGAGCACGACGGCGAGTCGCTCTACTACGAGGTCGTCGGCGAGGGCGGGGTGCCGCTGGTGCTCAGCCACGGCGCCGGCGGCAACCACGCTGTCTGGTTCCAGCAGGTGGCTACCTTCGCCCGCGATCGGGCCGTCGTCATCTGGGATCACCGCGCCTATGGCCGATCAACCGACCACGCTGACCGCAGCAGTCCGGAGGTCGCGGTGGGCGACCTGCTCGCCATCTGCGACCACCTCGGCATCGAGCGGGCCGACCTCGTCGGTCAGTCGATGGGCGGCTGGACCTCCGTCGGGGTCGCGCTGGCCCGACCTGCGCTGGTGAGAAGCTTGGTGTTGGCCGACTCGCTGGGCGGCTTCACCTCACCGGAGATTGCCGCCGCCCTGGCCGCACCCCGGGCCGTCGCGGCCGCCGATCGCGACGACCTGCTTGGCCATCACCCGGCCATCGACACCAACTGGGCGAGTCGCAACCCGGAGCGAGCCCATCTCTACCAATCACTGGGCCGGATGGGAACGGCTGACCCCGCACGCATCATCCCCCGCCTGCTCGCCGTGACCCACGATGCCGACGAAGCTGCGGCCATCACCTGTCGCGTGCTGTGCCTGGTCGGTGACCGCGACCCACTCTTCCCAACGGCATCGGTCCGGGCCCTGACCGCGCTGTTCGTGGATGCCCGAATCGCGGAGATCCCTGGGTGCGGCCACTCCCCCTACTTCGAGGACCCCGAGACATGGAACCTCCTCGTCGGCCGCTTCCTGGCCCAGCTCGCCTGATTCCCTCCGGACGCGCCTGCACTTCTCCCCGGACGCGCCTGCACTTCTGCCCGGACGCGGTTGAGCCCCGAGTAGTCGTCCGGCCGAAACCTTCCCACTCCTCGGGGCCCACACCATCGTTGTCTGCCCGGTCAGCCACCGGCCTCTCGACCGGTGTTGCCCTTCGTCGTCTACGGGCGCATGGCACCGCAGTCGCTCCTGCAAACTCCTCGCCTGTCGACCCTTTCCCGAAGCCCCGACCTCGCCTTGCGGCGCTGCTGGTGTCACTCCGAGCCGTCATCGACTGGCTGAGGGACAGCATGGACCCGGCGACCGAGACCGTCAATGGGTAGACCCGAAATCCAGAGCTAATCCACTGCATTTCTCGGGTTGTCCCCAAGACGGCGTGGGTTGTCCACGCGTCATCCCCAGCCGGGACGCAGCGGCTGGGTGGCGGGGTGGTCAGCCCAGGCCCGACGGAGCTGGCGGACGCGCTGACGTTGGACTTGTCGCACCCTCAGACGTGTGCGTAGGAGGCCGACCACGCCAGCCGCGCTGAGCAGCAACTGCACCAACAGGTTCCCGAGCAGCCGACCAATGAAGGACGAGCCCGGCGCGACGTCGGTTGAGGCGCTCGCGGCTGGCATCGTCGCCGGGGAAGTCGAGCGCACCGGGGACAGCCGAACGACCGGCGGTAGGCGGTCGCCGGTGCCGACGGCCAGCGGGGCCATGGCGAAGCCCCGGTCGAGCAAGGTTGTCGTGTCGCCATAGAGACTGCCCGCAGACAACACGACCGAGATGAGCGTCCGCCCGTCCCTGTTCGCCGCCGCAACGAGGGTCTGCCCGGCGCGTGAGGTGTAGCCGGTCTTCATCCCGATGCTGCCGTCGTAAGTACGCAGCAGTTTGTTGTGGTTGCCGAGGCTGCGATCTCGGCCGGTCGGATCGATGAACTCGTGACGGGGTGTGGCCACGATCGTGGCCAGCAGCGGTTCGGCCAGGACAGCCCTGGCCACGACGGCCAGGTCGCGGGCCGACATCAGGTTGCCCCCGCCCACCGAATCGGCGTCATCAAGGCCGGACGGATCCTGCACGACGGGGTGATCGGCTAGCCCCAACTCGGTGGCGGCCGTGGCGAGTTGGGTAGCGAAGCCGTCGAGCGACCCGCCGGGGGCTTCGGCCAACGCCACCGCGGCGTCGTTGGCTGACGACAGCAGCAACCCGTAGAGCAACTCGGTGACCGACCACCTGCTACCGGCGGGAAGGTCGAGCTTCCGGGCCGGCATGTCGGCCGCCCGCCTGCTCACCGGCACCACCGCCTCGGGACCGAGGTGGCGCAGCGCCACCAGAGCGGTCAGCAGTTTGGTGGTGCTGGCGATCAAGCGGGGGCTGTGAGGATCGCGAGCGTCGAGCACCACCCCGGTGTCGGCATCAATGAGCACCCAGGCCTTGGCGGCAACAGTCTCGGTGCCCTCGCCAGCCTGGGCGGCCGCCGCGGGAACGGCGTTGATGAGCGCGAGCAGGCTGAGCAGCCCGAACAGGGCGACAACCACGGAGAAGGCGGGCAGGCGGGATCGACGCAAACCGGGACAAGCCTATGAGGAGCCCCGGTTCGGGCCGCGCATGGTCGGCGGGCCCGCGGGCCAATCGAGCGGCGAGCAACGCCGTCTGAGCCCGGACGCGAGTGAGCCCCGAGTAGTCGTCCGGCCGAAACCGTCCTACTCCTCGGGGCCCATCTCATCGGTTCTCACCCGGTCGGCTCGGCGGCCTCGCGGTCGCCGGCGCCCTTCGGTCGATCCCGCCCGAAGGCGGTACCTCCCATTGCGGGAACCTCCTCGATTCGCTCTCTCCCGGGGTTCCGGTTGCGGGCCTTGCGGCTCACCCCGGTGCTTCCCCCAGTCCGTTGCTGACCGAGTAAGGCCAGCATGCGGACCGCGGCCGACCCCGTCAAGAGTTCGGCGCGAAATCCCGAGGAAATCCCCTGAATTTTGCCATCATCCCCAAGTTGGACAGGGTTGTCCACCGGTTGATCCACCGGTTTTGCACACGCTGAACGGCCGCGCCCGACGCGCTCACTGCGGCTGGACCCGTGACGACGGCGGACGGGCCACTGACTCGCCGGGGGCGACCACTCGGCGATCGATGCGGAACGCGCCCTCAACACCACGGAGCGAGACATAGTCGATGGCCACGAGCCGCCGGCCGCTGAACCGGAGCAGCTCGGCTTCATACGCTCGGCGCTCCTCGACCAGGAACGACTCGATGCCCGTTGCGCCGGTGCTGCCGACCACCAGCTCAAGGGTGCCGGCATCGGTGCGCACCGATCGCTTGTGGGTCTGACCGGCGACAACAACTGGCACCAGGCCTCGGCTGGCTGTGCTCATGCGGATGTCGTGCACCGCGAGCAGGTCGGGCCGGTCGACCCACACTGAGCGGGCCACCGAACCGGCCAACGCAACTTTTTCCAGGTTGGCGGCATCGGTGGTCACCTCGTTGGTAGCGGTGAAGGTCGGATCGGCCACCCCCAGCACCCTTACCTGCCCGATCGCCGCGATGTCGCCGTCGAGCAGGGTCACGTTCGGCACCGCGGCGAGCGCGGCGCGATGGGCGGCGGAGTCGTGGTTGCCAGGAACGAAGTAATACGGCACCCCGAGACGGGCGATCTGGTCGCCGATCCGCGACTCGAGGGGAAGACCGAACGAGGTGAGGTCGCCCGTGTCGACGATGGCATCGACGCCGAACCCCCGGGCCAGACGACCGGCGATCTCCATGCCGAGCGGGTTCGAGTGGATGTCGGAGACATGCAGGATGACGGTGTCACCGAGGTCGTCACCGTCGACGTCGGTCGTGGCGGTGTACAGGTCCGCGACTTGCGCGGTGAGGGCATCGACCCGGTTCTGCACATCGGCGATCCCATCCACGTGACGCCGGACGGCTTGGATGACCGACGGCGCCCACTCGAGCGGGCCCCCGAACTCGGGTTGCTCGAACGCGGTGGTGTCGTAGGTGCGCCACGTCACCGCGGACAGCGCGGCTACGGCCAAGAGGCCGCCAAGGGCGCCGGCCGCGACGAAACTCCATCGCCGGTGGGGCAACACCGCCCCGGCGACCGCCCCTGCGGCCAGCCCCACCACAAGCGCCCACAACAGCAGCCGACGCAGCAGTGGCACCAAGTCGTGGCGCACCTCGGCTTCGGCTTGTCGGTCGGGCTCATCGGCTTGGAACAGCGCTTGCAGGCGGTCGACGTCGAGTTGATCGAGCCGAACGTCGACCTGCACCGGCGACGAGTGGGTCTCGGCCGAGACCCGTCCGAGCGGTGGCCGGGCCACCACCGTGGGGGGGGGGGAAAGCGGGCGCACGCAGGCAAGAAGGGTGACGCGGTTGCAGACAACC
>JBPCMH010000116.1:0-4180 GCA_051002495.1 Acidimicrobiales bacterium | reverse complement strand
GTGGTGCCCGACTCGCAGCGTGAGTCGTGGACGGTTCTTGGTGAGGGCGGCCTTCCGGTGGAACCGGTCGAGCGTTACCTCGCTTACTTGACCGACATCGAACGGTCACCGAACACGGTCAAGGCGTATGCCCATGATCTGAAGGACTGGTTCGTCTTCCTTGGTGGCCGCGGGCTGGATTGGCGTGATGTGCAGCTCGAGGACGTCGGGCAGTTCGTGGCGTGGCTGCGACGGCCGCCCGGTGCTCGGACTGCGCGGGTCGTCGTGTTGCCTTCGGTGGAGCACCACTGCGGTGAGGCGACAGTGAACCGCAAGCTCTCGGCGGTGAGCGCGTTCTACCAGCACGCGGCCCGCAACGGGGCCGGGTTGGGCCCGTCGCTCACGCGCTGGCAGCCGTCTGGCCGGGGCGGGACGTCGTGGCGGCCGTTCCTGCATCACATCAGCAAGAGCACGCCGACGGCTCGACGCGAGATCCGGCTGAAGGCGGCGCATAAGCAGCCGAGGGTCCTGACTGTCAGGGAGGTCCAGGCGATTCTTGATGCGTGTGACCGACTCCGGGACCGGCTGCTGTTCGCGGTGCTCCATGACACGGGGATGCGGGTCGGAGAGGCGCTCGGTTTGCGCCACGAGGACTGGGCGGTGCCGGAGTGCGAGGTGACGGTCACGCAGAGGACGAACGACAACGGCGCCCGTTCCAAGTCGGGCGAACCGCGCACGATCCCGGTCAGCGTTGAGCTGATCAGGCTTTATGCCGACTACATGCACGGCGAGTATGGCGAGCTGGACAGCGACTACGTGTTCGTCAACTTGTGGGGAGAGCCACGCGGCCATCCGTGGAGCTACCCGGCGGTCTATGACCTGGTTCGCCGCATCCGGGCACGTATCGGTGTGGACTTCGATCCGCACTGGTGCCGGCACACCTATGCCACCCGACTCCTGCGCTCAGGCGTGCCGCTCGAGGTGGTGAGCAAGCTGTTAGGTCATGCTTCGGTGACGACCACCTCGGAGGTCTACGGCCATCTCAGCGTGGAGGACGCCCGGCGGGTGCTGGAGGCGGCGGGATGGTTCGCGGACAGCGCAGTGCAGCTGTGAGCACCAGGGGATCTCTGGCTGAGGCCGGAGGTCGCAGGTCGCTGCTGGAGCTGCTGGTCGGCGCGGTTCGGCCCGAGTTCCGCGCCGAACCGCTCGTGTTCTCGCCTTCGGATCCGGTGTTCGGCGGCGGTCCGTGCCGAGTCGAGGGTTGTCCGCGCTCGGCCCGCGGCCAGGGCCTGTGCCCGGGGCATCATCAGCGCTGGGTCGACGAGGGCCGAGGCGACGTTAACGTCTTCGCCGCCTCGACCGACCAGCGGTGGCGGCGGCAGCGCCCCAACGCTGTGTGTCGGGTTGAGGCGTGCGGCTACGGCGTCGCCCGCGCCGGGCTGTGCCAGCTGCACTATCAGCGGTGGGATCGGGGCGGCCGCGCCGAGATCGCCGGCTGGCTGTCGGACCCGCCGCCCGTCAAGGAGCCCGCACCGGGGTCGCGCTGTCAGGTCGAGGGCTGTGAGTTATGGCCGCGGGCGGCGCTTCCGTTCTGCCACTCGCATGCCAACACATGGAAGGTGAACGGGCGACCCGACGTGCACGGTTTCGCCGAGCGATTCGTCGAGGTGAGGATCGTCGAAGACGAGATCATCCGACTGGCGGGTCTCAGCCCGCAACTGAGGCTGGAGATCCAATATGCGCTGCAGTGCCGGCGCGACGAACGCGCCACCAAGACCACGCCGACAGTCGTCATGCAGGTGGTCCGCTTCTTGACCGATACCACCATCCCCGCGACGACGCACTCGTTGCTCGACCACAGCGAAGAGGTCTGGCGCGGCCTCATCGGCCGCCCCGCGCCGAACGACGCCAACCCGCGAGCCTTCGTCATCTACGCCCGGCGCAAGGTCGACGATCTCGCCGCCCCCGACGGCTGGGAAGGCGAGTTCGCGCACGACGTGTGGCAGCTGCGACGCCTCGGACATCACGGCAATCAGACGCTGAACTTCGCGCCTGTCGCGCCCTGGCTTCGGCATCTGGTCAAACGGTGGATGCGCTGGCGGCTGAGCACCGGCCTGAACCTCGAGACCGTTCGGCGTGGGTTGCGGACAGTGACCCGTTTCGCCGCCTTCTGCGACACGATCGGCGTTGCCAGCCTCGCCGACATCGACCGCGGCGTCATCGAACGCTACCTCGCCGACCTGCACGCAGAGTGGGCCGGACGCCAACGCCACAACGACCACATCGGCCAGCTCAACTCGTTCCTCCACGCCATCCGCCAGCATGGCTGGGACGACACCTTGCCGCCGACCGCGCTGATCTTCACCGACGACTACCCGAAGCGGTCCGAACGCGCCCCCCGGGCGCTCGGCGAGCACGTGATGGCCCAGATCGAACAGCCAGCCAACCTCGACCGATGGGACAACCCGGCGTTCCGGCTGGTCACGTTGATCCTGATCCGCTGCGGGCTACGGGTCAGCGACGCGCTCCGCCTGCCCCAAGCGTGCGTCGTCACCGACGCCGAAGGCGCTCCCTATCTGCGCTACCTGAACCACAAGATGAAGCGAGAAGCGCTCGTCCCGATCGACGAGGAAATCCACGCGCTGATCACCGACCACCAGACCCGGATCGGCACGGGGCCGTGCCTGTTCCCACGGCTGACGAAGAACCCGGACGGCCAGTTCTCGATCAGCAGCTCCACGTACCGGCTCGCGCTCTACCGGTGGCTGGAGTGGTGCAACATCCAAGACGCCGATGGTCGCCCGGTTCATCTCACCCCCCACCAATGGCGCCACACGCTCGGAACCCGCCTGATCAACCGTGACGTGCCCCAAGAAGTCGTGCGCCGCATCCTCGACCATGACTCGCCGCAGATGACCGCTCACTACGCACGGTTACACGACTCCACCGTGCGACGACACTGGGAAGCCGCCCGAAAGGTCGACATCACCGGCCAGACCGTCATCGTCGATCCCGACGGTCCCCTCGCCGAGGCGGCCTGGGCCAAACAGCGTCTCGGCCGGGCCACCCAGGCGCTGCCGAACGGGTTCTGCGGCCTTCCGGTCCAGCAGAGCTGCCCACACGCCAACGCCTGCCTGACCTGCCCGATGTTCCTCACCACCGACAAGTTCCTGCCCCAGCACCACGAGCACCGCAACCAGCTCTTGCAGATCATCACCGCCGCCGAGGCGCGCGGGCACACACGCCTCGTCGAGATGAACCAGCAAGTCCTCGGCAACCTCGACCGGATCATCACCAGCCTCGATGAAGACGTCGTCAGCGACGAAGCGGCCGATGCGAGCTGACAACTCCCACCACCTCGTCGCCGCCGCGCGTCGACGCTCCCCAGCCACCCAGCGCCGGGCCGTCGCTGCCCTCCGCCGCATGGACCGCGCCGGGATCGCCGTCACCTTCGACTCCGTCGCCCGAGAAGCCGGCGTCTCCCGGGCCTGGCTCTACAGCCAGCCCGAACTCCGAGCCGAGATCGAACGGCTCCGCCAACGGCCAGGCGCCGCACAGCCAGTCGTCCCCGCACGACAACGAGCCTCCGACGCCTCGATGCGTCAGCGGCTCGAGACCTCCACCGCGCGCGTCAGGCAGCTCGAGGCCGACAACCGTCGGCTCCGCAACGCCTTGGCCGAAGCCCTCGGTGACAACCGCGCCCAGCCTCGCGACACCGACCTGCAGCGCCACGATCCGCCCGCGCAAAGAAAAACTTCTGGACTCATAGGACCGTGCTGAACGCCTGCGTCGATGACACCATCCACACCACAAACATGCAGGTCACGACACCGATCCTCGCCGCGACTCAAGATAAACTGGGGATTGTTGGAGCGGATCTTGGGCCAGTGCTCCACCGGGAACGCGCTGAAGGCCAACACGTCGTCGGCCGCGTCCAACAACGTGACGGCCACGTCATTGAAGCCGGCTTGGGTCAACTTGTCGACGACGTCGCCGAGTTGTTCCCACGTCGTGTCGCGGTCGGGTTGCTCGAAGATCGATCGCACCAAGGTGGCGATCATCGGCCACGACGCCTTGGGGATTTTCGTGGCTAAGTTGGCCATGAAATGGGTTCGGCACCTCTGCCAGCTCGCGTCGCCGAGGACGGCGGCGATAGCCGCCTTGATGCCGCCGTGGGCGTCGGAGATCACCAGCTCCACCC
>JBPCMH010000115.1:0-6132 GCA_051002495.1 Acidimicrobiales bacterium | reverse complement strand
TCGGCGGCGACGGCATGGTCGAGCTCTCGGGCGGGTTCAGGATCCACCCCCGACGCCTGCAAGAACTGGCCTGTGACTCCACCATTCGCCTCCTCATCAACGGCCGCGACCCCGACGAGGGCTCACCGCTCGATGTGGGCCGCACCAAACGCCTCATCACCGACAAGCAACGGGGCGCGCTCCTCGCCGTGTTTGACACCTGCGACTTCGACTGGGGGCCGTCATCCACCACAGGCGGTACTCGAGTTGGTCGCCGCGGGTGAGGGCGATGGCGGGGCCCCCTCGACGGTCACCACGGTGTCGCCCAGGGGGCCGGGGCCAGCTAGCCCGCGGCCGGGTGGCCGGCGGCCGCGTAAGACCGTGCCCCTCGCCCCAGCCTCATGCTGTGCAGCGTGCGATGAACTCGTTCGCCCAAGGCGACCGCCGCGTCGATCGCGGGCAACACGTCGAGACCGTCGGCTGCAGCCGCATAGAGCGTGTCCCAGCCTTCGTGGGCGATCACCTCTGGCGGCCAGGCGTGGCTCCGCCGGGCCGCGAACAACCTCCTCGCCATCGCACCTACCGCGGCCACGTCGATTGTCTCCTCCGAGTCGAGGAGCTGCAGGTCGACGAGATCGTGGGCACGTTCGTTCCGCCCGGTCTTGTCGACGGCGGTGCAAGCGTGGAGCTTCTGGGCAACCTGGTGCTCGATGGCCAGGACCGGAATCGGTGCCGGCGCCTTGAGGCCGAGGATGTCGAAGAGCTCGACGATGTCGTCCGCGATGCGCAGGTCATGCGTGGCTGTGCTTCCGATCTCGTCGTGGCCGAGCTCGAAGCGAACGGTCAGCCAGGAGCGGCCCTGGTAGTCGAGCTTGATGTCGAAGGGCTGCATCACATACTCGTTGGGCACGCCCTCGGGAGAAGGCGTGTCGAGCTCGATGACACGCCCGGTGAACCCGCCCCATCCAGCGGCCAGGTTGGTGTCGAGCTCGTTGAGGTAGTCCTCGAGACTCACCCGTCCGGAGTGGGCGACGTCGAGATCAGGGGTGAACCTGCTTGCTGCCTCCCCGACCCGGAGCTTCATGGCGGTGCCACCCTTGACGACGCCAGGCGGGAGCATCTGTCCGATGACGGTGTTCGCCACCACCCGCTGCAAGCGGCGGCGAGCACGCCCGACCTTGTCGGCCTGGTTGTCGATGCGCTTGTCCAACGACCTCACGTTGGGCGGCAACTCACGCGTTCGGCTCACGACGCGGGAACCTCGAGGGCCGCCCTCAGCGACGCGAGTGCGCTTCGTCGAACAAGACCGGCCCGCACAGCCGCGTCCGCCGCCTCGATGAGTCGGTCGGCCATCACCAGCCCTCGGCAGTCCATGAGCGCTCGGGCGACCGTCGCTGACGGGATCCCCTCGTAGACGGTGAGATCCGCAGCGGGGACCGCGCGCTGGATGACCTCGATGTTCTCGGGCATGGCTGCTCGCACCCGGCGAGGCGTCCCGACGCGCAGCCGGCGCGGGTTGACCAAGCCCAACCCGTGAAGATCGAGCACCGCGTCGTGGGTGAGGTAGGCCTCCGGCCCCACCCTGAGCACGGCCTCCATGTAGGCGTCACGGTCGGTCCGAGGCACGTCGTCAAAGCGGTACAGGCCGTACGCGATGTTGGTGACTCCGCCCCTGGCGGCGAGCTTCCGCAGCTCGATCGGTGGCACGTCGAGAGCAGCCGCGTCCTCGGTGGTGACATAGCCGTAGCGATCGAGCGCGAACTCGAACAACCGTCGGCGATAGGTGGCGGCCAACGTCATGGCACAACAGTACTGTTTTCAGTACGGTTCTGCCACAACTGGCGAACGGCTCGTCGAGCTTTGAACCTGGCACGCCGCCCCTCGAGATCCTGGCCCTCGGCGCGGACCTCTCGGCTCCATCCCATGGCGGGTTGGTCCACGGAAACTGTACGGACTTCTGGCGTGACGTTCTAACCGCAACTCCTGTCAACCCAGTTGCATAAATTTATATGTAGCGCTACATTTATTCACATGGCTAAGGCACCGGCAAAGAAGTCGAGAACACCATCCCAGGAGTTCAAGAACCCCTATCGGCCGGGAGCCGGGCACATGCCTCCCTATCTGGCGGGCCGCGAGGCGGAGTTCGCGGAGTTCGATCGCCTTCTAGAGCAGGACACGATCCTGGAGAACATGGTTCTCACGGGACTGCGCGGAGTCGGAAAGACCGTGCTCCTAGAGCGGTTCAAGCCCCACGCGATGCAGGCCGGGTGGCTTTGGGTCGGAGCTGACCTGTCTGAGACTGCCAGCATCAGCGAGGCCAATCTGGCTGAGCGACTCCTGGCAGATCTATCGGTCGCTACGTCAGCGTTCAGCACAGAGGTAGCCGCCGCCCCGCCAGTCGGTTTCCATGCGGGCAAGGCAGAAGGAACCAAGCAACTAGCTCTGTCGTACAACGTGCTGAACGCCGTGTACCAAGAGACTCCTGGACTGGTCGCTGACAAGTTGAAGGGAGTGCTCGAGTTTGTGCACGCCGTCCTCCACGCCCACGGCCGCAACCACATCATCTTCGCGTACGACGAGGCACAGAACCTGTCGGACCACGCGGACCGGGACCAATTCCCGTTGTCGGTCCTACTCGATGTATTCCAATCCATCCAGCGCAAGGGCCTTCCCTTCATGCTGGTCTTGACTGGCCTCCCAACCTTGTTTCCAAAGCTGGTAGACGCTCGAACGTTCGCGGAGCGCATGTTCCGCGTGGTGACGCTGGGACGACTTACTGACGGTGAGAGCCGCCAAGCCATCCGCAAGCCGATCGAGGTGGCCAACTGTCCGATTTCCTTCAACGATGAATCTGTCGAAACTGTGTGCCGGCAGTCGGGCGGGTATCCCTATTTCATTCAGTTCATCTGCCGGGAGGTGTTCGACCTCTTCATCCAGCAGATGACGGATGAGGAGCCGCCGGGTGTCCCGGTCGATGCGATCCAGCGGAAGTTGGACACCGACTTCTTCGCTGGGCGGTGGGCCAAGGTCACGGACAGGCAGCGCCAGTTGCTGTGGCTGATCGCCACCTTGGATACGGCGGACGATGAGTTCACCATTCAGGAGGTAGTGGAGGCGGGCAAGCTGCTGCTACCAAAGGCGTTCTCATCAAGTCATGTCAACCAGATGCTGGCGAGCCTCGGCGAACACGGTTTGATCTACAAGAACCGATTCGGCAAGTACTCGTTCGCCGTGCCGTTGCTCGGGGGGTTCATCGCTAGGACGTACGACCCGCCCACCGCTTCGTAGCGGTCCTCTTCGCGATTTCAGATCGATGCGACCAGCGCCCGATGTCACCGGACGGTTCTCCGCGTGCGCAGCGCCGGCCGAGCTGTTCACGTTGCAGACCGCGTCTTATCTGGCCGGGTGAGACCTAACGTTGTGGCATGCCCTCGGGAGTGACCCAACGATGAACCGCCTCGACGGCCGCATCGCCCTCGTGATCGGCGCCGGCCAGACCCGCGGAGACACCATCGGCAACGGCCGCGCCACCGCCATCACCTTCGCCCGCGCTGGCGCCCGGCTGGTGCTGGTCGACCGCGACCGCGACAGCCTGGAGGAGACCGCGTCCCTGATCGAAGGCGACGACGCAGCCGAGCATCAGCCGGTGGTCGTGGTCGCCGACGTCGCCACCGACGACGGGCCGGCCTCCATCATCACCGCCGCGATGGACGCGTTCGGGGGCCTCGACATCCTCCACAACAACGTGGGGATCGGCGCGGGCGACGCACCGGTGCATCACCTGTCCGACGACGCCTACGACCGGATCATGGATGTCAACCTCCGGGCCATGTGGAGGATGTGCCGGTCGGCGCTTCCCGCGCTGCGCGCCAGCGGCAACGGCGCGGTGGTCAATGTGTCGTCGGTGGCATCGATCGCGGCCGCCACCAACCTCACCGCCTACAAGCTGTCGAAGGCCGGCGTGAACGCGCTGACCCAGACCCTGGCCATCGGCAATGCCCGTTACGGCGTGCGGGCCAACGCCGTGCTTCCCGGCTTGATGGACACGCCCATGGCCGTCGACGCCACCGCACGCGCCACCGGCAAGGATCGGGCCGAGGTGGCCGCGGCTCGGGCGTCGCTCGTGCCCCTCGGGCATCAGGGCAGCGCATGGGATGTCGCCCGCGCCGCCCTCTTCCTCGCGTCCGACGATGCCGCCTTCATCACCGGCGTCCTCCTCGCGGTCGATGGCGGCCAATCGATCAAGGTTGGTTGACCGCGCCCGCCGCGGTCGAGCGCGGTCGAGTCCGTCCACCGCTCGTACTCCACCGCGGCGGCTCAGCCGAGGGTCTTGCGGATGTCCTTCATCAGTAGGAACAGGTGCAGATCGTCGGTGGGTGATTCCTCGAGCTCCGGGACGAGGTTGAGGTAGAAGTCTCGTGCTTGGCTCGTCTCGGCATGGACGAGCAGGCCTCGGCATCCGATTTGGCCAAGCGCGTGGGTTCGAGCGATGACGTCTTGGAGGAGGCCGGCACCCAGACCGCGACCCTCGTGAGCGCCGTGGACCCCCATCCGGGCCAGTAGTGCGACGGGTCGGGGGTAGCGGCCCGCACCCTTGCCCATCCTTGTCGGCGCGTCCGCGGCCGAGACGCTCGCCATGCACCAGGCGTAGTAGGCGACGACGACTGCATTGCCCGGCGGGGTGACGACGAGTACTCGGGTGCTGCCGACGGCGCTCGCCTGCCTGGCGTGCCCCAAGAGCCACTCGGCTTGCTCGTCGGATCGGCACGTGAAGTCATCGAGGACATGATCCCGCTCGAGCAGGGTCGGCCGGCTGTACCGGGCGCTCACTCCTCGACAAAGGGAGAGGGCCGCTGCATGAGATCCCGAAGCCCGGCAAGCTCGCGACCGCGGCGACGGTTGATGTTCTCCCATGCTTCAGCTGCATCCGGGTCGAGGCCGAACTCGGTGCGATCGGCAAGGACTCGCCTTGCTGCGACGGTGAGGTTCGACACGACGAACTCGGTGAGGTCGGTGCCATTCTCGGCCACAGCGCGGTCGATGAGCGCCCTCTCATCCTTGGTGGTCCGAACCTCGAGCCGCTCACTTCGTGTTCTCGTCGTCACTTCAGCCTCCTCGCCCGGCCATTGTACGGCCACACGGCCCGGTCACGCAATGGCCCGCTTGCCTCCAGACTCTCGTACGATCGCGCATATTGTTTTCTCGTATCGAGCACTCTATACTCTCACCTGATGGAACGTCAGCGGATCGAGGAAGCACTGTCAACGCGGGCCTCCGACACCATGTTCGAGAAACAGTCCCTCGCCCTCGCTTCCGGTGCATGGGCCGAGCTCGGCGTGTCCGGGTGGGCCGCGACGCATCACAGCTGGGCGATCGACGCGGAGCCGCTCATCATCTTCACGGCATGGCTGGGCGATGCCGACCGCCGCATGCGAGACGAAACCACCGACTGGTGCATCCGCAACTGGCGCCACATCTCGAAGACCCGCCTCAAGAACCTCCTCCACGCGCAGCCAGCCGAGGTGCGGGCGGCGTTCGGGGAGTTCTCCGCAACCGTGGGTGAACACGCCAGCATCGCGTGGCCGAATGCGACCTCAGCACGGCCCTTCACGATGACCGGGCGATCCGCGCTCCCGCGCCTGGATCGCCCGTCGATGGCATGGCTTCGGCTGCGAGCGATGTTCGGGGTCAGTGCGCGATCGGAGATCCTGCGGTGCTTCCTGTCGAACAACGGGGACAGCATCGGCGTGGCACGACTCGCCACCCTCGCCGGCTACGGCAAGCGGAACGTCGCTGAAGAGTGCGACGGCCTCGAGCGAGCGGGCCTGCTCTCGGTGCGAGCGCAAGGGAATCGCTTCCAGTACTCCCTGTCGCGCCGACGCGAATTGGAGGGGCTAATCGGAGAGCTCCCTCCTCATCGGCCCAACTGGGTGGCGTTGCTGAACATCACCCGCGAGCTCGTCATACTTGAACGGTGGGCAGCAGATGGGTCACCGACGACGCTGCCGGTCCATGCCCGCAGCGTGGTGGACCGCATCGGCGACGACCTCGACGAGCTCGGCATCGAGCCACCGTCGGACAGTGTCCAACCCGCCGATCTCTGGCCGGCGCTGCGGCAACTGGGCCGAGCGCACCTTGGCGCGTGGTCGACGG
>JBPCMH010000114.1:0-7196 GCA_051002495.1 Acidimicrobiales bacterium | reverse complement strand
ATGTACTTGGCCCCCTTGGGCATGGCCGGCTCCGACCCGCCAATCCCGACCGGGATGATCGGCACATCGGTCTTGCCCGCCGCGTAGGCCGCACCTTCGAAGAGATCTTCCACCACTGGACCAGAGCGACGCGTGCCTTCGGGGAAGATCACGACCGGTTCGCCAGCTTCGAGGAACCCGACGGTCTTGCGCAGCGCCTCCCGATCGGCCGCGCCGCGATGCACTGGGAACGCGCCCAGAGCGGAGAACACCCGGCCGAGGGGCGCGATCTTCCACATCGAGTCCTTGCCCATGAACCGCATACGGCGCCGAGTCACACACGCGGCCAGCGGGGTGTCGATGTTGGAGCGGTGGACGGGGCTCAGAACGAATGGACGATCAGTAGGGATGTGCTCCCGGCCCTCGATCGTCACCCGCCAAAACAAGCGACAAAACGCGGCGATGATGGCCTGAATGACGGCGTAGAACGCCAACTCCAGCTTCACAGTTTGGCCATCACTTCGGCGATGATGTCATCGATGGTGCGTCCGGTCGTATCTATGATCACCGCGTCTGCCGGGATCGAGAGTGGCGACGCTTCACGGGTCGAGTCGACGTGATCTCGCCGGGCGATGTCGGCCGCCACCTGGTCGTAATCGAGGTCGGTGACCTCTTTCGACCGGCGCTTGGCTCGCTCTTCGGGATCGGCCGTCAGGTAGACCTTGAGCGTCGCGTTCGGAAACACCACGGTGCCGATGTCGCGCCCCTCAATGACCCCGCCGTCGCGCTTCTCGGCCCACTCTCGCTGGCGAAACACCATCTCCTTGCGCACGCCCGGATTGGCTGCCACCGCCGATACCGCACGGGTCACCTCCGGACCCCGGATCTCGATGGTCGCGTCGACGCCATCTACAACAACCTTCTCGGCCACCGTGATCTCCACCTGCGCGGCGAGGCGGGCCACTGGCTCCACATCGGACGGGTCAAGACCCTGACGAAGGGCGGCGAAGGCCACCGACCGATACATGGCGCCCGTATCGAGGTACTCGAGGTCGAGGGCGGCGGCCAGGGCCTTGGCCACGGTTGACTTTCCGGAACCAGCGGGGCCGTCAAAGGCGATAATGCGCATTAGGCCTAGAACCTACCCGGCCTCAGTTGCCCGGTCGGAGTCGGTCCAGCGCATCCCAGAAGCCAGGGAAGGTCTTCGAGACGCACTCCGGATCGGCGATCTGAATGCCTGGCGATCGAAGGCCCAACAACGCGAAGCTCATCGCCATCCGGTGATCGTCGTAGGTTTCCACGACGGCTGACGTGGGCGTACCGGGCACGATCGTGAACCCGTCGTCATGCTCATGGGCCTCGATGCCGCATCGGCGCAACTCCCCGACGACGTTGCCGATGCGATCAGTCTCTTTGCGCCTGATGAACCCGATCCCGCGGACCGTGGTTGGGGTCGAAGCGAACACGGCGACCGCGGCGAGAGTCTGGGCCGTGTCGCTGCAGTCGCGCATGTCGACCTCGACGCCCTGTAGCGCGCCTGTGCCGCGCACCTCGGTGACGGTCGCTGAACGTTCGACCGATGCGCCCATCGAGGCCAGCACGTCCGCGAATGCCAGATCACCTTGGGTGGTGGTCGACCCCAGGCCGTCGACCCGCACCCGACCACCACAGATCGCCGCGGCAGCGAAGAAGTACGACGCCGCGGAGGCGTCCGGCTCGATCTGATAGTCGTCGGCCGGGGACCGGTATCCGCCGGGCTGAACCACATAAGTCGCGCCGTCTTGGACAACCGTCGCGCCGAAGTCGCGCATCGTCCGCACAGTGAGGTCGACATACGGTGCGGACACCAGCGTGGTGTCAACCGTGATCTGGAGGCCGGAAGCCAAGATGGGCCCGGCCATCAAGAGACCGCTGAGGAACTGGCTCGACTCGTCGCCCGAGATGGACACCGCAGAGCCGGCGAGACGGCCAGCGTGGAACCGAATGGGCAGGTGACCGGCGGCGCCCTCTTCGGTGATGTGGACCCCGAGCGAGCGAAGGGCCTCGATAGCTGGACCCATAGGGCGAGCCCGCAGGGGTGGCTCGCCGTCGAGCACGTAGTCGCCCCCGCTGGCGGCCAGCACCGGAGCTAAGAAACGTGCCGTCGTCCCACTCAAGCCAACGTTGAAGGTGTGTGGCCCAGGCGCGAGCGATCCGGCGCATCCCTGCATGGTGGCCGAGTCGCCCTCCAGGATGAGCGAACCGGTGCCGCCGACGAGCGCGGCCACCGCTGAGCACATGACCGCGGTGTCGTCGGCGCGGAGGACACCGTTGAGGCACGATGTGCCCTCGGCGAGGGCGGCACAAAGAAGCGCCCGGTTGGTGTGACTCTTCGAACCCGGCACGACAACGTCGGCATTGACCGGCCCGTCCAGCGGGGTCACCAGGCGGGGCGTGGTCACGAGGGCGGGGCCAGGGGCTGCACGGCGGGGCGGTACCCCCGAGCGAGGAGCGCCCCGCGCAGCAAGTCAGCGGCCTTCAGATCAACGACGAGGAGCAGCACGCCACGCTCTCCTTCGGCCGAGTGGGCAATTTCCAGGTCGACGATGTTGACATCGAGCTCGGTGGCCAGGGTGGTGACCTCAGCCAGCACCCCAGGGCGGTCGGGCACGGGAATTCGGAACTCGGCCAGGTCCTCGGCGAGGGCCGCGCGGGACGGCAAGTTCACGCGGGCATGGCGAGCAGCCTCGAGACGATCCAGCAGCCCGGGGCGGTCGGCGGCCTCGACGACGGCACGCACATCGGTGAGCCGCTCCAGCAGGCGGTCAAGGGTGGCAACGATCGCGTCACGGTTCTCCGCGCAGATGTCGGGCCAGATGCCGGGATGACCGGCCGCGACACGGGTCATGTCGCGGAAGCCGCCCGCGGCGAGCCGCAGGAGCGTTGCATGATCCTCCGACACCTCCGCGGCCAAGCCCATGAGCGAGGCCGCGGTCAGGTGCGGAACATGGGACACGATCGCCACCAGCTCGTCATGGCGGGCCGGGGTCACCGCGATCACATCCGCGCCGAACGACGACACGATCGTGCGGAGGCGGGCATAGGCATCCGGGTCGGTGGCCTCGGTCGGCGTGAGGACCCAGGTTGCCCCTTCGAAGAGGCTGGCATCCGCGCCATCAACCCCTTCCTGCTCCGATCCTGCCATCGGGTGGCCACCGACAAATCGGGGGTGATCGACTGCAGCCACGATCGGCGCCTTCACGCTCCCCACGTCGGTGACGATGCCGTGCGCCGATGTGGCCTGCGCCGCCTCATCGGCCACGGCCCCGACGGGTGTGGCCACGAACGTCACCTCTGCGTCGGGATCGGCCCCGATGGCGTCAAGCGCGCCCAAGTCGAGGGCCCGCTGGGCCCGGGCGTGGTCGCGGTCACGGCCGGTTACGTGCCATCCGCGAGCCCGCAACGCCAGACCAATCGAACCGCCGATCAGCCCGGTTCCAATGATGGCGGCCCTCCGACCGTTGCCCGCCTGACCCTCAGGTCGATCGAGACCAGCAGGGGCAACCGGTCCGGGATTACTCGGGGAGGTCATCGCGAAGGCCCCGGGCCCCTTCGAGGTACACATGGTGCAGTTCGGCCCTGGCCTTGTCGGTGTTGATGTGCATGAGCACCCGCACGCAGCGCTCCTCCCCGCCGACGATGTCGAGTTCCCGAGCGCACAACAGGGGCACATCTCCGAGCCCCACTGCCCTGGCCGCCGCTGCTGGGAACATGGCGTGGATGTCGTCGGTGGCGGTGAAGACCACGCTGATCAGGTCTTCCTTGTCGACATCGTTTCGCTCAAGCATTCGCGCAACAAGCGCCTGCACGCGAGCGTCGATCTGCTCGGCCGTATCGGCATCAACGGTGGTGGCGCCGCGTAGCGCTCTAACAGCCATGACGGAGCGAATCTACCGGGCATCACCAGTCTGGCCGCCGGCAGGTGGTCGAGGCGGCCAGCGCCCGCACCTCCGCGGCCGTGAGTCGCCGCCACTCCCCTGGCTTGAGCCGACGGTCGGCGAGCGGCCCGATTCGGGTGCGAACAAGCCGCAGGACAGGATGGCCGATGGCGTCGCACATCCGGCGCACCTGACGGTTCCGTCCTTCGTGGATAGTGACGCGCAGAACGGTCGGCGACATCAGCGACACCTTCGCTGGAGCAGTGTGCCCGTCGTCGAGGTCGATCCCATCGCGCAGCCGCCGCACATCGCCTGCGGTTGGCTCGCCGTCAACCTCAGCGATGTACTCCTTATCGACGCCGAAGCTCGGATGGGTGAGGCGGTGGGTGAGCTCGCCGTCGTTGGTGAGGATGAGTAAGCCTTCGGTGTCGGCGTCGAGACGACCGACCGGGAACACACGGGGCTCAGCCGGGAGCGTGTCGACCACCGTCGGACGGCCATGAGTGTCGGCCGTTGTGGTCATGACACCCTTCGGCTTGTTAAGGAGGAAATAGACCGCGTCAGGCGCGACCGGTACGAGGGCGCCGTCGATCTCGATCACGTCGCGTTCGGCGTGCACCCGGCGTCCGAGCACGGCACGCTCGCCGTTCACGAACACCCGGCCCTCAGCGATCAGGTCTTCACATACCCGGCGGCTCCCGATGCCAACGCGGGCCAGCACTTTCTGAAGCCGATCGCCGTCGGCCGCCGCTTCGTTGCTCACTCCGCCGAGCCAGGCCCACCGTCGTCCGCCGGATCGGATGAGCCCGCGTCATCAACCCTGAGACCTTGCTCCAACAACTCGACGACCTCGGCACCGGGAACGAACCCGACCAGGGGTGGCAGGTCAGCCACCGCGTCAAGGCCGAGGCGCTCAAGGAACAGATCAGTGGTGCCGTAGAGCACCGCCTGACCGGGGCCGGGGTCGCGCGCTACTTCGCTGATGTAGCCCCGGCTGTCGAGGGTGCGAATCACCCCGTCGACGTTGACCCCACGAATGGCGCTGACCTGGGCTCGGGAGACCGGTTGCTTGTACGCCACGATGGCGAGGGTCTCGAGGGCCGCGGCCGACAGCCTGGCGACCTGTCCCTCAAGGACGAAGCGCTCGACGTGGGCGGCGAGGTCGGGGTGGCTCTGATAGCGCCAACCTCCGGCGACTCGAAGTAGTTGAAAGCCCCGGTCATCGACCTGGTACCGAGTGGCCAACTCACGGCAGATCTCGTCGACCTTGACCGTGGGGATCTCCAGGATCTGAGCCAGCAGGTCCGACGGCGTCGGCTCGTCTGAGACCATCAGGATGGCCTCGATGGCCCGTTCCTCGACGGTAGCCACGCGACTCAGCCTTCGTAGGCGTCGACGAGGTCGCGGTCAAGGGAGGCGTGTTCGCCACCCAACCATACGATCTCGATGTCACCAAATCGCTCGCCCTGATCCAGATCGACCATGCCCTGCTTGAACAACTCGAGGATGGCGAGGAAGCGAACGATGACCTCCATCCGTTCGACGAGCGACTGGGTGAGCCGCCGGAACGAAATGCGACCGATGCGGGGAAGCTCGTCGATGAATTCATCGATGGCGTCGGAGACCGACGCTCGCACGTCGGTCACGTGGTCGAGCATGACCCGTGGCTCTGGCCTTGGCGTCGTCGCCCGGAGAAACGCGGCGTGGAGCTTGTCGGGGGTGACGCCGGCCAGCAGATCGGGGGCGACGCTAAGGAACTGTTCCTCGATGCCAGCTCGCCGGGGGAACGACCGCTGAGCGGCCTCAGCCAGGGTCTCCAGCGCCCGCGATGCGTCCTTGAAGGTCTTGCACTCGAGCAGCCTGGCCAGGAGCAGGTCGCGCTCTTCCCAGAGCCCGAACTCTTCATCGAGATCGAGATCGTCGCGTCCGGGCAGCATCCGCCGGGTCTTCAACTCGATCAGGGTCGCGGCGATGAGGAGGAACTCGGTGGCCACCTCTAGATCAAGGTGCTGCTCCATCCGCCCCAACTCGACCAGATAGGCATCGACGATGGTCGACAGCGAGACGTCCCACAACTCAACCTGTTCGCGGACGATCAGGTGCAGGAGCAGGTCAAATGGACCCTCGAAGACAGACGTCTGCACCTCATAGGACATCGAAGCCAAGATACCGGGGTTCGGGCCGACATCGGTGGATGCCGGGCCTGGCCGGTTCGATCGGGGTGGCTGGGGGCTCCGCCTAGCATGACCGCCCATGACCCGCGTGCTTTCGGGCATCCAGCCCACCGGTGACCTGCATCTCGGCAACTACATCGGTGCCGTGCGCCACTGGGCCGATGATCAGCACGCCCACGACTCCTTCTTCTGCGTGGTCGATTTACACGCCCTGACCCTCGACATCGAGCCACAGCAGCTCACGGCCAAGACCAGGGAGGTCGCGGCCCTGTTGCTAGCTGCCGGGCTCGATCCTGACGTGTGCACGGTGTTCGTCCAGTCCCATGTGCATCAGCACGCCGAGTTGAGCTGGCTTCTCGAGTGCGTGGCCAGCTTCGGCGAGCTGCGGCGCATGACCCAGTTCAAGGACAAGACCGCGGCGGGCGGCGAGGGATCGGCCCGGGTCGGCCTGTTCACCTACCCGGTCCTGATGGCGGCCGACATCGTGCTGTACCAGGCCGATCGGGTGCCCGTCGGCGACGACCAGCGCCAGCACCTCGAACTGAGCCGCGACATCGCTAGCCGGTTCAACCACCGCTACGGCGACACCTTCACCATTCCTGCTGCGGCGATTCCGAAGGTGGGTGCCCGGGTCATGGACCTCCAGGACCCCACGATGAAAATGTCGAAGTCTCGGTCGTCGCCCCAGGGTAAGGCGCTGCTTCTGGAACCCCCGGAGGCGATCACGAAGAAGATCAAGCGGGCCGTCACCGACAACGAAGCCGAGGTGCGCTTCGACCCCAAAGCCAAGCCGGGAGTCTCCAACCTCCTTGAGTTGCTCGCCGTGGCGACCGACCGAAACCCGCAGGATCTGGCGGGCGACTACACCCAGTACGGGCCTCTGAAGGCCGACACCGCGGCGGCGGTGGTCGAGTTCCTCCGCCCGGTTCACGCCGCCTTTGAGCGCTGGTCAGCCGATCCCGGCGCGATCGATGAAGTGTTAGCCCAAGGCGCCGAGAAGGCCGAGGCGGTGGCCGAGAACACGCTCGCCGCGGCCAAGCAAGCTGTTGGGCTTCTCCCCCGCGCCGGCTGCTAACCCCGCGGCCGCATCCCGCCCCGCACGTCTGTGAAGGAATTACGCCAGCCG
>JBPCMH010000113.1:0-4693 GCA_051002495.1 Acidimicrobiales bacterium | reverse complement strand
CGCTCAAGCCTCGGCCGAGTCGATGCCCTACTCCGCCTTGCTGCTGCTCACCTCCGGAGGCCCGGCGCGTCAGTTGCTCAACCCCGCTCCAACCGCGGAGATGGCCGAGGTCTTCGAGGATCTCGTGGTCGCTGCGTCAGCCGCACTCCTTGGCCCGGGGGCAAACGCGGTCCGCTTTGGGTGGCCCTCGAAGATCGGGCGGCCTCCCGAGTTCTACGGGGCCATCGAGTGGCTCGCGGGGAGAATGGGGATTAAGCCGGGAAGCGCGTACCGGCCGCCCCGTCGGAAGGATGGCGGAGTAGACGTCGTCGCCTGGCATCCGTTCCCAGACGGGCGCTCCGGATTTCCAGTCATGTTGGTTCAGTGCACACTCCAGGGGGAGGTCATCACCAAGGCCTCAGATGTCGACACTCGCTACTGGGCTGGATGGCTGACCCTCGACAACGAACCAGCAACAGCGCTCGCCATTCCGCAGACGATCCCAGCGGGTGTCATCTGGGACGAGGTCGCGGTGCGCACGCTGATCCTCGAGCGCATTCGAATCGCTGGCCTGCTCGGAACCGCGATCGCTCACGTGGGTCTCGACGATCTGGTGGCTAGCCAGCTTGCAGAACTCTCGGAGCTCCTCGGGGCAGCGGAGTCATGAGCGATGAGCTGACCAAGGGCGAGATCGTCCACGAGATCGCGGTGCTGCTCGGTGTACCGACCCCGCGGATGTCGACTGGATCCACCGAACCACGTGAGATCTTCGACCTCGTCAATGACTCACTGGGCCTTGGTGTCGTCGCGACCACGAAGCCCGACCTCGCCAAGGGAATCGTGGAGGCCTCAGGAGAGCGGTGGCTTCCGGACTTCGACTCCCGAGGGGGCACAGTGACGAAGGACGGCCTCCTCGCCGTGCTCCGCTCGGTTCGCTTCTTCGTAGGAGGTTGAGCGGAGCGAAGGCTCAGATGCCCATCAGCCCGCTGCGAGGACAGCCGCCGCGCCCCAGTGCTCTCCGGCAGCGACGAACAACGCTTGGGCGGCGTGCTGAACGACACCAACGTTCACCGCGTTGCCCAACTGCTTGTAGATCGCCTTGTCGCTGACCCCTGAGCGCACGAAACCGTCGAACGGGACACCCTGCAGCGCCGCGGCCTCGCGGGGTGTGAGCCTGCGCCAGACGTTGGCGCCGGTCACCTTCGGTCCTAGAACGCTGGTCTGGGTGATGGCAACGAGCGCCGGGAGGTACGACGGCGGTTTCACGCGGATTCCGGACGGGCGCATGTGAGCGACCAGGCCCTCCAGGTCCCGGCTGGCGGCTGAAGGTTGGGCCTTGCGGGCCTGCCACTCGAACTTCCGGCGCGACGGGGGGAACTCGGTGACGGTCTGGTTAAGCGGCCCGAAGCGCAGTTGCCGCCACGCGTCGATCTCCTCGCGGTGCGTTCTATAGAAAAGCGCGTTCTTGTGGAGAAAGTCAGCCTTCCAGTCAGGAGTGTCGTCCGTGATGTCGGGGACCGGCTGAAAGGCGTCCACCCAGATCGGGAACCCGGGGAGCATCTCGTCGTCGATCATCTGCACGAAGTGCTGCCATGCGGCAAGCCAGGTCGCCTCCTCCGGCCGGACGCCGTACTCGTCGAGGTCCACGTTCGGCTCGAGGTGCTGGGCGATCTTCCACTTGTGGGGGTCCCATCCCGCCGACGGCTCGCGCCCAACAAGCGGGTGGGAGGTCCGATCCTCCGCTGCCATGCCCGGCCTCGCCCGGTGGGCGAGGATGAAGACCCGATCGCGAACCTGAGGCGCCCCGCCGTCCCTCTTGCTGAGCATGTGTGGCGAGAGCACAGCCGGCCGGTCAGACACGACATAGCCGGCGTCGCGGAGCGACTCGATGATCGTGGCCCACGTGTCGGCGTGGCGCGGACCGGCAAGGTTCCGCACGTTCTCGAGGATCACGAACCGCGGTTGGCGAGCGATCACGATCGACATGACGTCGAAGAACAGCGTGCCGCGGGTCCGGTCCCGCACACCCTTCTGGAAGCCCGACTTCGAGAACGGTTGACACGGGAAGCCCGCGCAGAGGACGTCGTGCTCTGGCACGTACTGGCGGATCGCGTCCTCATCGAGCTCGTCCGCGTCCGGATCGATGCTCGCCCGAGTGAGAGAGCGGATGTCGGCCTTGATCGCAGCTGGCTCCATGTCGGGGAACGACGCGGCGTAAACGGACCGCGCTTCTGCGTCGAGCTCGACGGCGAGAACGCACTCTCCACCAAGACCGGAAAGCGCGTGGTGGAAGCCCCCGATGCCAGCGAACAGGTCGATGAAGCGAAACGTTGACGGAATCGAACCCGCGTTCGCCATAGGTTCGGAACTTACCAGCTCCCCTTCGAGTTGTAGCGGCAATCGCAGTTGGGCATTGGACGATGGTGATGTGGGCACGGCGGCCTCCACGAAACGAGAAACGTGCGGGACGGCGGCCGCCAATGGCCACGAGTGGGACGCCTTGGCGTCGTGACTGAACTTACCGTTTGGGTGAGACATCAGCCGGGTCAGGAAGCCGACCGGCCAGGAGTGGACTCTGCTGTCGCGTCGCCCTCGCTGCTCGTCCGCCGTCGAGGGGCGGCTGGCGTTGATGTGCGCCACCGCCGCCTCGATCACCCTGTCGAGCTCGGCTTCGGGTCATCGCCCGGCACCACTAACAGGGGGATGCGGTTCCGAGCCGCGGCCCCATTGGCGGTGGTCATGTGGTCCTCCTCATCGATCCCGGCGTTGGCACCGCGCCTTGCGGTCGGTTGCCGGATCGTCAGCGGGCCGGCGTCGCCGTGACGAACGCCGGTGTCTCTCTCTCACCACCCGTGGACACAGAAGGGGGAGGGGACAAGGAGGGGCCCGATTGCGGCTGGCCAAGAGCGAGCAACGAGCGGCTGTCGTCGGACACCTGGCGCTGCCATGCAGGATGGCGATCCGCCCACAGTCGGATCGAGCAGGGCAACCTGGTACCAATGGCGCGACGGGAGGACTTTGTGGAGCATACGGGTGTAAAGGTCATCGTCCTCGTCAAGGCCGCACCAGTGCTTACTCGGGAGCTGGCTGAGACCATGTGCGTTGCGGGCATCCGAGTCGACGCGGATGCCCCCGGCTGGATCCGCCTCCACCCCGTGCCGTTTCGGGACCTCGAGAACGTACTCCGGTTCGCCAAGTATCAAGCTGTCGAGGCCAGCGTCATCAGGCCGAGGTCCGATCGGAGGCCCGAGTCGTGGAAACCAATCCAAGGATCCATCACGCTCGGCGAGACCCTTGACACGGCGAACGGATGGGCAGCCAGGCGACACATCGTGGAACAACTCCCCGAGCAGCTGATGTGTGAGCTCGTCGAGTCGAACCGCCATGGCTCCGGGCCGGGTGTCGCATCCCTTGCCGTCGTCCGACCGATCGATCCTCCAACCCTGGTCATTACGGAGCGTGACCCCGCCCAGATCCGGGAGTGGCAGCGGCGAGCCGCTGGCGCCGAGGCACGGGTGAGTCTCTTCGAAGATCCGGACACAAGAAAGCCGCCCTTTGAGGTCGTCCCGTGGCGCTTCCGGTACCACTACCGCTGCGGGGCGACCGGATGCAACGGCCACCAGCAGACGATCGTTGATTGGGAGTTCCTCGCCCTGTGGCGACACGTCCGTAGTCAGAGCGACTGGCAGGACCGCATGAAGCAGAAGTTCGAGGTTGATCTGTGGAACGGGCGCGACACCGTGCTGTTCGTAGGGAACCAAGAGCAGCACCCGGTCAGTTTCCTTGTGCTCGGTGTGTTCTGGCCACCGACCGGGCCTATCCAATCGATACTCGCGATCTAGAGTTTGGAATTGGGGCTCGACATGGGGAACCATCAGGCCGTGAGGGGACGGATATACAGCGTCGGCTACGAGGGCTTCACCGTCGACTCGCTCGCCGAGCGACTCGCAACGGCCGGCGTGACAGTCCTCGTCGATGTTCGGCTAAACGCAATCAGTCGCCGACCTGGGTTCTCACGCCGCGCGTTGGAAGCCGCGATGCGCGAGGCGGGGATTGAGTACATCCATGAGCGCGACCTTGGCAATCCCCGGGACAACCGAGACGCCTTCCGCAAGGGCGACGGCGCAGCAGGTCGAGCCCGCATGCGCTCCCTTCTCAAGAACGGTGGAGGCTTCGCTCTTGATCGCCTTGTCAATCTGGCGCAAGACGCCCGAGTGGCCGTGATGTGCGTTGAGCGCGATCGCCACCGATGCCACCGCGACGTCGTGACCGAGATGGTCACGGAGCAGGACCCGACGATCGAGGTGCTGCAAGTGTTGTAGCCCTACCGTTGGCGTTACCAACGCGTGCCACAATGGCGACGCGTTTCACTCGAGACGTCCGATTGGGCGACACCGTGACCCGAGCGAGCGGAGCAACACGTCACAGCCAGAGCGCCGGCCAGGTGTCCCCGCGCCTCAATACGGGCGCGGCCGCCTTGGGGTGATCCGAGCGCTTGGCGATGCTCTCGTCAGGCACTCGTCGAACGCTGGATACCTGGTCAGAAGGCACCAGGCCATCCATTCCCTGGTACTTCACGTCGCTTAGCCCTGATCCACCGCTCGGCCTGTCTGATTGAGGGTTGACCATCCGCGGAAAAGGTGCCCTGACCTGGGAGAATGGCGGTTACGAAGCCAGCCAAAAGCCCTGAGTCGGAGGACACCTTTTCGATGCG
>JBPCMH010000112.1:0-17864 GCA_051002495.1 Acidimicrobiales bacterium | reverse complement strand
TTTATGGGACGGGCCGATGGGTTCTGGGCCTTCGCCGCCCGGCTCGATATCGTCGACCTGAGCTTTATTCCGTTCTCGGCGTCGAAGGGCCACAACGTCGTGTCGTGCAGCGTCAACATGGGCTGGTATGAAGGGCCGCCGCTGCTGCACCACCTCGAGGAAGTGCACATCGCGTCGGATCGCAACCTGATCGATGCGCGTTTCCCGGTGCAGTACGTGCTGCGTCCCCTGTCCGATGAGTTCCACGACTACCGGGGTTATGCCGGACGGGTGGCTGGCGGGCCGTTCCGTCCCGGCGACAACGTGGTGGTGCTGCCGTCGGGGTTCGAGACGACCATCGCCGCCATCGACACCGCCGACGGACCGGTCGATGAGGCCTTCGCTCCCCAATCGGTCACCATCCGGCTGAGCGACGACCTCGACGTGAGCCGGGGCGACATGATCTGCCGACCCAACAACCGGCCCATGGTCAGCCAAGACATCGACGCCATGCTGTGCTGGATGGTCGATCGTCCCCTGCGGCCCGGGGCCATGTACGCCATCAAGCACACGACTCGATGGGCGCGGGCCCTGGTGAAGGACCTGCGCTACAAGATCGACGTCAACACCCTGCACCGCGACGAAGACTCGACCTCGCTCGGCCTCAATGACATCGGACGGGTCGTGCTGCGCACCACGGTGCCGATGTTCTTCGACGAGTACCGGCGCAACCGCACCACGGGCAGCTTCATCCTGGTCGACGAAGCCACCAACGAGACGGTGGCCGCCGGGATGATCAACGGCATCCCGGACTGATGGGGGAGGGCGCGCGCAGCCCAGACGTTCGGTGGCACGAGGGGCTGGTCGCCCGTTCCGCTCGGGCTGGGGCGTCGCTGTCGCCTTCGGGCGCGGGTGCGACCGTGTGGTTCACCGGGCTGTCCGGCTCGGGCAAGTCGACCATCGCTGCCGCGGTGGAGGCCGCGTTGGTTGGCTCTGGTCGTGCTGCGTATTTGCTCGACGGCGACAACCTGCGGTTCGGGCTGAACGGCGATCTGGGGTTCTCCGCTTCTGACCGTGCCGAGAACGTGCGCCGGGTGGCGCATGTGTCCCGGTTGGTGGCCGACGCCGGGTTGATCGCGCTCGTTCCGGTGATCAGCCCGTACCGAGCGGGGCGCGACCTAGCCCGGGCGCTGCACGAGGCCGCAGGGTTGGCGTTCCACGAGGTGTGGGTGTCGACCTCGGTGGAGGAGTGCGAACGGCGCGACACCAAGGGGCTGTATGCACGGGCGCGGGCCGGCGAGCTCACCGGCGTGACCGGGGTCGATGATCCTTACGAGTCGCCCCTGGCGCCGGAGCTGGTGCTCGACACCGCGGCGGTGTCGGTGGAGGCCGCGGTAGAGCAGGTGCTTGGGCTGTTCCCCTAACCGCCCCTGGACCGGCCGCGCCGCAGGCACCTGCGCCGGCAGGTGTGACATCGACCACGACCGAGGCCGCCGCGGCATCGTCGACCACCACGACCACGCTCCAGGCGATCACCATCGCCAAGTCGGGAGCGTGTTCCAGTCCGGCACGTTCATCATGACCAAGCGCTCCTGAGGTCGGGCCGTAAAGTCAGCGAGCGCTGCATCGGCGGTCGCTGACGACTGGACCGCTCAGCCCGCGAACCACACTTGGTTGCCGGGGCGGGATCGGTCGACGATGCCGGCCTCGGCGAGGGCCTGACAGACCGGTCGAGCGATGGAGCGGGTCATGGCGCGGTTGCGTTGCCCGAGGAACTGTCTGACACCACCGCTCGGGTTGATCTCGATGCAGCCGATCAACCGATCGTCGTGCTCGATGCCGATGAGTCTTGATCGTCCGCTGTGCGCGGCCGCGCCGTAGGTGCCGAGGCAATTCTCAAGGCGGCTGCCCCACTCGGTGAGCTCGTTGAGTGTGCGCGGCAGAACGAGTCGCAGCGTGCCGACGACGAGCCCGTCCACCGCGCGCATGGCGGGCGAATGGCGTAGGGCGGCGGCGGAGTCGAGTGGCAAGGCGGTCGCCGACCGCGGAGGCGCGAGCGCCATGTCGGGAAGCGCTGGAGCCGCGGCTCGCGTTGCTGTTGCCGGCGCTGCCTGCGCTGCCAGCCGACGAGTCGCTCGGGTCACGGGCAACGCCGCGCCCGCACGAGCGCTCGTGGGCAACGCTGCTGCTGGACGAGCGACGCTTGGACGGGGTCGCACCGCCGGTCGGTTTGGGACCGGGTCGGCGGGGAGGAACGAACGAAGGTGGGCGACGAGCGCATCCAAGTTGACCGGAAGGCGTCCGGCTCGGTCGAGGTTGACGTCGACGGCGAGGCGCGCCGCAGTGGAGAGCCGCTCCGGGCCGGTCGAGGACGTGGCCGCCTCAGCAAGGAGGCGGGCGGCGGCGGCGGGCTCGAAGCTGACGACGAGCGCCCTGAGTTCGCGCAACTGTTCAATCGTGGGCCAGGTCGACGGCGGCTGCCACGCCGTGGACGCGGTTTGGAGGAGGCGGGCAAGGCGATCGTCGTCGAGGTGGCCGGCGGCGGCGATGGCCAACGCGAGGGGATAGAGCGCGGTCGTCGAGGCCGCGGGTGCAGTCGATGGGGGCAGGAGGCTGGCCGCCAGCGCGGCAACGACCGGGCGCGATGGTCGACGCCCGCTGATCGTGGGGTGCGACCAGGACGCCCGGTGTGGGCCCTGCTCCCAAGTGGCCAAGACGATGCTGGCCGCCGCCCGAGCCGACGTCACGGCCAGCGCGCGTGCAGCCCAGCGCGGGATCTCATTGAGCGCGCCGGCGCCGCGCTCATAGGCCGCGCCGAGCAACGGGAACGATGCGCCGCCCGCGGCTGCGGTCACTCCGTCCGCACTGGTGGTGGGCGACGACCACGCTCCATGGGTCGCCGCGAACGAGCCGATGAGCGTGATCGCTCACGGCGGAGGGCTGGTTCGGCGCTCCGGGGGTGTCGGGCGAGCCGGGGGTGCCGGGGGTGCCGGGGGTGCCGGGGGTGCCGGGCGCGCTCGATGCGGGTGCGGTCGGGGCATCGGGCGAGCCGGGCGATGCGGCATCGCCAGGAGCGGCCGGGGGCACAGTTGGCCCATCGTGGTCGGAGTCGATTCCCGCGTGCGCCTCGATAACAGCGATCGCGGGCTCGGCCACGCGATCGTCAAGGGCCTCGGTCGGCGCGGGCCCGGCGCCGGTCCCGTCGGAGCGAGCGCCGACCGGTGACGACTGCGAGACCAGGAGGCTTGTGGCCCTGTTGCCCGCGCTGCGCTGCAGTCCGACCACCATCGCCGGGGTGACCCTGCGCGGTGCGTTCCGTGCGGATCGTCCGGCCGCGGCCGCGCCGGCCGCCGTCGCCGAGTCAGTCTCCCTCGCCGCCGGTTCTTTGGCGCGCGCGGCTAAGGGATGGCTCTTGGTGTCCTGGGTTTTGTGCTCCTGTTCGCCCAACGGATGCCCCGTCCTTAGCCGCTCGATCGCGGCACCGACGCCCTGCCAGGGTCGCACGTCCACCGGGCCTTTGGCCCAACTGCACACGTTCGGACATCGGACTGTGCCCGAAAGGGCACGAGATCTCGCTCGTTGGCCGCTCACAGCAGGACGCTTGGTTAGCCGCTCAGCGACGCATCTGGGATCAGCGCTTCAACCAGCTCGACGATCACCTCAACAAGATGAAGGAGCAGCGATGACCGCTGCCGATCCCACCAAGTCTGTCGTCATCGAACGCCGCTTCGACGAACATGAACGGCTCGTCTATACCGAGTCGATGTCGAACGCCGAAGGCAAGGTGTTGTCGGCGGCGGAGGCAGGCATGCCTGAGGGTCATCCGACGGTCACCGCGGTGCGGGTCGAGTTGGGGCGCGACGGCGACGCCACTCGACTAGTGCTCACGTTGACGTGCCTGCCGACTCGCCGGGCGCGGCCGGGTGGAATATGGCGCTCGACAAGCTGGCCGGTTTCGCTAGCGGCTGAGGTGAGGCCCCTACGATGACGCCGCCGGGCGACGAGGGGGAACCACATGGAACTGCGAGACCGGGTGGCGATCGTGACCGGAGGAGCGAGCGGGATTGGGCGCGAGATCTGCCTAGCTTTCGCTCGGGCCGGGGCGCGGGGTGTTGTGGTGGCCGATCTCGACGAGCCCGGCGCGGCGGCGGTCGCTGCTGAGGTGACGGCGCTGGGGAGCACTGGCATCGGCCAGCGGGTCGATGTGAGCGTCGAGGCCGACGTGACGGCGTTGGTCGAGGCGACCGAGAACGAGCTCGGTCCGGTTGATGTGTTCGTGGCCAACGCCGGCTTGTTGCTGGTCGGCGGCATCGACGCGTCGGACGAGATCTGGGAACGGGCGTGGACTGTCAACGTCAAGAGCCACCTGTATGCGGCCCGGGCAGTGATCCCGTCAATGGTGGCGAGGGGCGAGGGCTACCTGGTGCACACCGCGTCGGCGGCGGGCTTGCTCACGCAGTTGGGCGCCGCGCCGTATTCGGTGTCGAAGCACGCGGTGGTTGCCTTCGCCGAGTGGCTGTCGATTGCCTATGGCGACGCGGGCGTGCGGGTGTCTGCGCTGTGTCCGCAGGCGGTGGCGACCAACCTGGGCGCGACCAGCACGGCGATCTTGTCCGGACGCGATCCCGTCAGTCCCCAGTCCGGATCTGATGGGGACGCCTCCAGTGCTGGCGATCCGGGCGGGGTGCCGCGGGGTTCGCTGACTGGAGCGGCCGGAGCCGGAGCGTCGCAGGCCGCGCACGACGGCGTGCTGTCGGCGACATCGGTGGCGGATCTGGTGGTCGAGGCCATGGGCGACGAGCGGTTCCTGATCCTGCCCCATCCGGAAGTGGCCACCTATGAGCAGCGCCGGGCCGGCGACCGCGACCGGTGGCTGAAGGGCATGCGCCGCATGCAGGCCCAAATGATGAACGCCGCGGCGTGGGACGAACCCGCGAGCTGAGGGGTCTCAGGAGGCCCTGACGCGGTCGTTGGCGCGCTGGCCCGATTGAAACGGCTATCGGTCGGAGCCGGCCATCCGGAGGTTGCCGGCATCCTGGGCCAGGAACCACTCATAGGTCTGGCGGACACCGTCGACCAGGTCGGTTGAGGCCTTCCACCCAGCATTCGTGAGCTTGGAGACATCGAGCAACTTGCGTGGCGCGCCGTCGGGCTTGGTCGCGTCGAACACGATCTCAGCCGCCGGGTAGACGATGTCGCGGATGGTCTCGGCCAACTCGCGGATGGTGACATCGGTGCCAGTGCCGAGGTTGACGTGCTGGTCGTCTTCGTAGTGCTCCATCAGGAAGAGGCACGCGTCGGCCAGGTCGTCGACATGCAGGAATTCCCTCATGGGTTTGCCGGAACCCCACACCACCACGTCGCGGGCGCCGGCCGACTTGGCGTCGTGGAACTTCCGCATCAGGGCGGGCAGCACGTGGCTCGACTCGAGGTCGAAGTTGTCGCCGGGGCCGTAGAGGTTGGTCGGCATGGCCGAGATGAAGTTGCACCCGTACTGCTTGCGGTAGGCCTGACACAGCTTGATGCCGGCGATCTTGGCGATGGCGTACGGCTCGTTTGTGGGCTCGAGCTCGCTGGTGAGCAGGGCGTCCTCGGTCATCGGCTGGGGCGCCTCGCGGGGATAGATGCAAGAGCTGCCCAAGTAGAGGAGCTTCTTGACCGGGTAGAGGTTGCTGGCGTGCACCACGGTGGCGTGGATCATCATGTTGTCGTAGAGGAACTCGGCCGGGCGGGTGGAGTTGGCCATGATCCCGCCGACGGTGCCGGCCACCAGGAACACGTAGTCGGGACGGTTGGCTTGGAACCAGTAATTCACCGCGGCCTGGTCGCGCAGGTCGAGTTGGTCACGGGTCGCGGTGAGCAGGTTGGTGAACCCCTCGGCCTCAAGGCGGCGGACGATCGCCGAGCCGACCAGGCCCCGGTGTCCGGCCACGAAGATCTTGGCGTCCTTGGCCATTTCCGTCGTCTTGGTCACGCACCCACGGTATCGGTTGGCGTGGTGCCATCGGCGGTGGCCGCCGGGGAGCAGGCGGCGGGCTCAGGCGGCGGGCTCAGGCGGCGGGCTCAGGCGGCGGGCTCAGGCGGCGGGCTCAGGCGGCGGGCTCAGGCGGCAGGCTCAGGCGGCGAGGGTGACGAGAGCGGTGGTGGCGGTGAAGCAGGCCAGCGTGAGCGGGATGCCGACTCGGGTGAAGTCGCTGAACCGGTAGCCGCCGAGCCCGAACACCATCGTGTTGGTTTGGTAGCCGATCGGGGTCAAGAACGAACACGACGCGGCGACGAGCACGGTGATGGCCAACAGCCGCGGGTTGAGGCCGGTCTGATCTGAGATCGCCATGGCGACGGGGAACAGCAGGACGGCCGCGGCGTTGTTCGTGAGCAACTCGGTGGCGATGGCGGTGGCCAGGTAGATGCCCGCGACCACGCCGATCGTCCCGAAGGTCTCCAGGTTGGCGACCAACAGGTTGGCGGCATCGGCGGCCAAGCCGGTGGTCTGAACCGCGGCGCCCAGGCCAAAGCTGGCCGCGATTACTAACAGCACGTTGAGGTTGACGGCTCGCCTGGCGTCGGCTGCGCTGATCACCCGCAGCCCCAGCACCGCCACCGCGCCCACCAGCGACGCCTTGGTCAGGCTCAGCACGTTGAAGGCGGCGGCCGCGACCACCGCGAGCAGCACTATCTCGACCAGCCTGGCCTTGTCGCGCCGAGGCGGTGGCTCCTCGGCCAAAGCAGAGACAATGAGGAAGTCGGGGTCACCAGTCCAACGGTCGCGGAATCCCGACTCGGCCAGCACGACCAACACGTCGCCCGCCCGCAACTCCACCTGGCCGAGCTTGCCGGTGAGCTGTTCGTCGGCCCGGTGGATGGCGAACACCGCGCCGCCGTACCGGGCTCGGAAGCCGACGTCCTTGAGCGTCGAACCCTGCAGCGCGGAGCCTTCGGCCACGACCACCTCGAAGAGCCGGCCGCCGGGCGCGTTGGCGATGACCGACAGGTGATCGTCGGCCGCGGAGACCAGTCCGGGAATGCGGTGCAGGTCGACGACATCGGACACGTCACCGATGAACGCCAGGTAGTCGCCGCCCTCGAGCACGTCGTCCGGACCGACCGGCGCGATGGCGCGGCCCCGGCGCTCGATGCCCACGAGGAATACCCCGGCCAACTGACGCAGCCCGGCCGCGTCCACGGTCTGACCCACCAGCGGGCTGCCGTCGGCCACTTGCATTTCGACGGTGAACATGCGGGCGCGACGGCGCACCTGATCGCTGGGGGACTGGCGCTCCGGCAGCAGGTGCGGCGCAGTGAAGATGAGCACGATCAACCCGACTATGGCGACCGGCAGCCCGATGGGTGTGATCTCGAAAACCCGGAGTGGTTCGTCGCCTTGCGCGTCGAGCAGCCCAGAGACGACGAGGTTGGTGGAGGTGCCGAGCACCGTGATGATGCCGCCGAGGATGGCCGCGTAGCTGAGCGGCATCAGGAACGGCGACGGCGACCGATCACCCCGTCGGGCCCAGGCCACGACCCGGGGGGCGAGCATGCTGACCAGCGGCGTGTTCGGCAGGAGCGCCGACATGGCGGTGACGGGCGCGCCGAGGCGGGCGATGGCCAGGGTCGGCTTCGAGGCCTGGTCGGCAGGGCCGAGGGCTCGCCGGGTGAGACCCTCGAGCGCACCGGTCGACTCGGCCGCCCCGGCCAACACGTACAGCGCGGCAACGGTGATCGGGGCGGAGTTGCCGAAGCCGGAGAAGGCTTGCTGTTCGTCGATCACGCCGGACACCAACAGCGTGACCACCCCGCTGAGCATGACCACGGGGGGCGACAGGCGGTCGGTGACCAGCAGGCCGATGGTGACGGCGAGGACAACCAGCGTGAGCGCGGCGTCGAAGCTCATGCCTTGGCGACCGCGGCGAGGATGGCCTCGGCCAGCGACGGGTGGCACACAACGAGGTCGGGCAGCGACGGGTCTGGTCGGTTGTAGACGAGTGGGCTGCCGTCGAGCCGGCTGCAGTGCAGACCGCTGGCCAGGGCAACGGCAACGGGCGCGGCGGAGTCCCACTCGTACTGGCCGCCGTCGTGCACGTAGGCGTCGACCTGTCCGGTGATGACGGCGGCGATCTTTGCGCCGGCCGAGCCCATCGGCACGACCTCGGCGGCGATGGCGGCTTGCACCGCTGCGGTCATCGACGGCGGACGGGTGCGGGAGACGACGAGGCGGGGTGCGGCGCCAGTGGCCGCGGGCGCGGGCGCGGATCGCAGTGGCGGCGGCGCGCCCGTCGAGAGGGTCAGGCCTTGGGCCGGGAGGGCAACGGCGCCGACTGTCGGCTCGCCGTCGACCGCGAGGGCGACGTGCACCGCCCAGTCGTCCCGTCCCGGTTCGCCGAACTCGCGGGTGCCGTCGAGTGGATCGATGATCCACACCCGCGATCGGTCGAGGCGGACCGGGTTGTCGGTCGATTCTTCGGACAAGACAGCGTCGTCGGGCCGGTGCATGGCCAGCGCGGCCATGAGCAAGTCGTTGGCCTGGCGGTCGGCTTCGTCCTTCAGCCAGCGGGGATCGTTGCCGGAATCGGCCGTCGTGCCAGCGGCATGGGCGGCCCGCAACTCGAGCAGGAGCGCGCCCGCCCGGTCGGCCAGATCGGCGGCCAGCGTGTGGTCATTGTCCGCCGTCATGAGCGCTCAAGGCTAGACGCGCCCGCCGCCCCGGCCCATCGCCCCGGCCCCCGCCCCGCAGCCGCCCCGCAGCCGCCCCGCAGCCACACGTTCGTGAAGCCTGACCGCCACATTTGGCGGAATTCCTTCACAAACGTGTCAGGCGTCCCGGCGTCCGGGCCCGCGTCGGCGCTGGCGCGCTCAGTCCGACAGCAGCAGAGTGCGCTCGCCCATCTCGGCCAAAAAGGTGTCGACATCGCCCATCTCGGCCAAAAAGGTGTCGACATCGGCCGCCGCGGTCGCAGCGTCGACGGTGAAGGCGTCGGTCAACGCGGTGACCAACGAGTTGGTGGTGGCGCCGTCGGCCAGGGCCTGCCACAGCACCGCGCCGGTTGCGTTGAGCGCGATGTAGCCGCTGGTGCGGAGGTCGAGGGCGATGACCTCGTCGTCGACCAGCCGCCACTCCGACGCGGTGGGGTCGAGTCGATGCACGGCGTCGTTGGGTTCGTTGGGTTCGTTGGTCGGATCGTCGCCGATCGGGGAGTGGTCGCGGCTCACGGGCCGAGGGTATCGCCGCTCGCCGGCGCGTTCGCTCGCCGGGTCATCGGACCGGCACCCGCACCAGCTCGGTGAAGGTGATTTCGGAACCGGACGGATCGCCGTCGAGCCAGGCATGCGCGTGGAAGTCGGCCCGGCCAGTGACGCCGACAATCACGTCCCGCTCGACCCCATGGCTGGCCTCCCACGCCTGGAGTACCAGCGACCGCACGAGGCAGGTGGCTCCCGTCCGCCTCAACACCGCCCGGACCGGACGGGGGTCGTTACCAGTTGCGGGCCACGGCGGTCGCAGCGCCCCCGGGGAGGGGAGCCCGACGCCGATGACCCGGCGGGCCCGGCGCACCTGGATGAAGGCCCACAGCGCGGCGAGCACGTAGGTCGGACGGAGTCGGCGCATGACCCGTCCAGTCTCGCAGGCCGCGGCGAGCGCGGGTCGCCCACCGGTTTGTGAAGCCTGACCGCCACATGTGGCGGAATTCCTTCACAAACGCGGCGGGCGGACGGGCCAAACGCGGCGGGCGGCGGGCGGACGGGCGGCGGGCGCAGGCCGAGAGCCGGGTCAGTCGGCCAGGTAGGCCGCGGCTTGGAGGGTGAACAGCTCGGCGTAGTGGCCGTCGGGGATCGCCATCAGCTCCTTGTGGGTACCTGACTCGGTCAGCCGGCCGTGCTCCAACACCAGGATCCGATCCGCAGTGCGCACGCTGGAGAAGCGGTGCGAGATGAGCAGCACGGTTCGTCCGGAGGCCAACGTGCGGATGGCGGCGAACAGCTCGGCCTCGGCGCGGGCGTCGAGCGCGGCGGTCGGTTCGTCGAGCACCAGCAGCGGAGCGTTGGCGAAGAACGCCCGGGCCAGGGCGAGGCGCTGCCACTGTCCCACCGAGAGCTCCGCTCCCAACACCCACTCCCGCGACAGGAGCGTGTCGTAGCCCTCCTCGAGCGCGGCGACATAGTCGTGGGCGCCGACGGTGCGGGCCGCCGCCTCGATGGCGTCGGTGTCGTCGATGTTCTCGTGGCGGCCAACCCCGATGTTCTCCTTGGCCGACAACTCGTACTTGACGAAGTCCTGGAAGATGGCCGCCACCCGGCTGCGGACGCTGGCTGGGTCGAGCGTGGTCATGTCGATCCCGTCCCAACAGATGGCGCCTGAGGTCGGGGTGTATAGGTCGCACAACAACTTGGCCAGCGTGGTCTTGCCTGAGCCGTTCTCGCCGACAACGGCCACGATCTCACCCGCCGCGATCTCAAAGCTCAGGTCGTGCAAGACCGACGTGTCCGTTCCCGGGTAGGCGAACGACACACCGTCGACCGAGATCGACTCGAACCGCTCCGGAGCGGGCGTAGTTGGACGGGCCGCCTCCACGACCGGGAGGATGTCCTGAAACGACGTGACGTCTTCGAGGAACAGAGTCGACTCGTACAGGCTGCTTGCGCCGGCAGCCAGCGACCGCAACTGACCACCGAGTTGCTGGACGGCCACCGCGGCGACGCCGGCATCGGCGACCGAGATGCGGCCCCGCACCACGAGCCACACCAGGCCGAACACGGTGGAGGCCAGCACCACGCTGTAGGCGAGACCGGCGAGCAGCGAGCGTCGCAACCGCACCCGGGCCAGCTTCTCCAGCTCAGCGATTCGGTGGTCGTAGAGCTTCTCGTACCGGTCGCGCAACAAACCGGCGAGCCGGTACACCCTGACCTCCTTGGCCGCGTCCTGGGTGGTCAGGGTCATGCGGAGGTAGTGGCGCCGCCGGTCTTCGGCTGTGAACCCGAACGCGAAGCCGTAGTTCGACTTGGAGTTGGCCTTGTTGAGTGCCCAGAGGGGGACGATGCCAAGCAGGAGCAGCGGGAGGAACAGCGGTTCGATGGTGAGGAGGGCGACGCCGACGCCGAGACCGCTCAGCACCGACGAAGCGATCCCGACCACGCCTTGGATGACCGCGTACGGGCGGATCTGGGCGTTGGTCTCGGCCCGGGAGAACTGGTCGTGGTAGCTGGGCGACTCGAACGATGCCAGGTCGACCGTGGCGGCGACATCCATGATGCGCCCCATCGCGGTGCGGCCCACGCGCTCGCTGAGCACCCGCTGGCGCTCGGCGCCGATCGCGGTGATGAACATCGACGCCGCGGTCAGCCCGGCCAGTCCGATCAGCCCTGGCGCCAGATCTCCCAGCGTCGACCCCACCCCGACCCCCCCGGACGGGCCGGCGCCGCTGGTGCGTCGGTTGGCCGCGTCGATCACCCCGGTCAGCACCACCCGTCCGACGAGTAGTTGGGCGCCGATCACGACCCCGGCGACGGCCTGCACCACCATCGTGATCACCAGGTCGCGACGGTCGGCTTCCCACACGAGGGAGAAGGCGGCTTTGAGCAGCCGAGGGAGGCGCCGCAACGAACGCTCCACCTTCGGGTTGATCAGGTCGTCGAAGTCCTTGACCGCCATGGCCGAAGTCTGCCACCCCGTTTGGGATCTCACCCCCTTCGCTTTGTCGTACCGAACGGGGCACGAGGCACCCCGTTTCGTACGACAAAGTTCGATCAGGGACTGCCGGCGGCTAAGTCCGCCAACTGCTGAACGCCCGCCGACCGTCGCAAGCAGGACATCGCTCGAGCGTTCGCGTCTTGGGGCTCGCCGTCAGCGGTCGATGCGGATCTTCCTACCGCCGAGCTCGTCGGCGAGTTGGTTGACATCACCGATGACCATGCGCTCCACCAGTTCGGGGAAGCGCACGGTCGGCTCCCAGCCGAGAGCCTCGCGGGCTTTGGTCGCGTCGCCCTCCAGGTGGTCGACCTCGGTCGGCCGTTCGTAGCGCTCGTCGTACTTCACGTGGGCCTCCCAATCGAGTCCGACCTGGGCGAACGCGACTTCGCAGAACTCGCGCACGGTGTGACTCTCGCCGGTGGCGATGACGAAGTCGTCGCCCTCGCTGTGCTGGAGCATGCGCCACATGGCCTCGACATAGTCGGGCGCGAATCCCCAGTCACGCTTGGCGTCGAGGTTCCCGAGATACAGCGTGTCCTGGATGCTGGCGGCGATTCGGGCGACCGCCCTTGTGATCTTCCGCGTGACGAATGTTTCGCCGCGGCGCTCGCTCTCGTGGTTGAAGAGGATCCCGTTGCTGGCGAACAGCCCGTAGGCCTCGCGGTAGTTGACCGCAGTGTGGAAGGCGAACACCTTGGCGCACGCGTATGGGCTCCTCGGGTGGAACGGCGTCGTCTCGTTCTGCGGCGCGGGTGTCGATCCGTACATCTCCGAGGACGACGCTTGGTAGAAGCGAGTCTCGGCGCCCGTGGCCCGCAGCGCCTCGAGGATGCGGACCGTGCCGACGCCGGTGTTCAACGCGGTGTACTCCGGTTGATCGAAGCTGACCCGGACGTGGCTCTGCGCGGCTAGGTGGTAGAGCTCGTCTGGTTCCACCTCGCGGATCAGGTTGACCAGCGAGACCACATCGCTCAGGTCGCCGTAGTGAAGGAGCAAGTGCGGGTCGGAGACATGAGGGTCTTCGTAGATGCCGTCGAGTCTCTCGGTGTTGAACGACGACGAGCGCCGGACGATGCCGTGCACTTCGTAGCCCTTCTCGAGCAGCAGCTCGGCAAGGTACGACCCGTCCTGGCCAGTGATGCCGGTGATGAGCGCGCGTTTCATTGGCCACAGTTGTAGTGGCTCAACGTCGCCGCGCGTGCGTGGCCCGGGTCTCCACAGCGATCCGTACCCGGGCGACGCCGAGGTTTGCCCGAAGGGGCGATACCGTTCGGGCGGGTGAACAGGGTGCCGACCGCGGTGGCGATCGGCGGCGTATCGTCGGCGACAATGACACGACACGTCGACCCTTCGGGCGTTCCGGGGTCCCGCGTCATCCGGCGGATCGTCGGACTGACCGCGGTGGCCCTGCTGGCGATACTTCTGCCCACGGCGGCCAATGCTGCCCCGATACCGATCACGCTCACTTGGAGCGGAGCCGACGGCGGGCTGTGGTCGGCGGAGTCGAACTGGACGCCACCGGTCGCACCCGCGAACGGCGACAGCTTGGTGTTCAGCGGCTCGGGGCGGACCGTTAACGACATCCCCGCGCTCAACATCGACGCGATCACGATCAACACCGGAACGGGTCGAGTGATCGAACAGAGCGGGGCGAGCTCACTGACGCTGACCGGTGGCGTCACCTTCGCCGGCAATCCGACCATCGACCATCCCATCGCCCTCGACGGTGGGCAACGGACGATCACCGGGCCGGCGTCTGGCACCGCCACCCTCACCTTCTCCAAGGCCCTGCGCGGCTTCGGCGGTCTCGACATCGACGCAACGGCTGTTGTGCTCAGCGGAGAGGCGTCCGACTACGCGGGCGCGACCAACATCAACCGCGGCATCGTCAGGCTCATGGGCCCGGCCACGCTGGGCTCGACGGCCGCAGGCACGAAGGTCGCGGCCGGAACCACGCTCGACGCTTCGGCCTCGTCGGTGCCGCTGAGCGAGCCACTCAACCTGGCCGGCGAAGGGGTGAGCGGCGCCAACGGAGCCCTCGTCACCGGCGGGATCGGGCCCGACGTGAGCGGCCCCATTCAGCTCGACGCGACGGCGCGAGTCCAGACCAATCGGATCAGCGGCAAGATCAGCGGACCGGGCGCGCTGCAGGTCAACGTGCTGGCCGGTGGTTATGCCCGCGTCAGCAACGCGGCCAACGACTACACCGGCGGAACGAACGTGTTGACGGGCTTCGTCGCCCCCGACGCGGTGGGTGCACTGGGCACCGGCGACGTATCGCTGGAGATCAACGGCGGCATCCATGTCTCTGGCGGCGTCGTGACGCCGAACAACGTGGCTGCGGCGATGGGCGACTCCGCTACCCCGTCAACGACAGACATCGTCGAGACTGGTCCGGGCGGTGGCGGCCTTCGGCGGCTCACGACGACCGGCAGCGACACCACCGTCTACCGGCGGATCTCCGTCCACCACCCGCTGACCATGAACAGCGTGCACGGCACGGGATGGCTGATCGCGGTCGGCAACGTGGCGATCACTCTGGGCTCGACGGCTAGCACGTTCGGCGCCATCTTCCACAACTTCGCCATCCTGTCTCTCGACGGCTACCCCCATCGGCTCGGCGATATCCGCGTCGGCGGCATCCTCGATCTCGGCGTTCGGATCGACGGCACCGTCGGGGGCCTTGATGCGGTCAAGTTCGACGTCGATGGCGGCGCACTGCGCCTCCGCTTCGCCGCGGCCGGACCGGCCGCCGGAGCGTCGATGGTACGGGTCGATGGCAACGTGCGCCTCGACAGCGCGCTCCTCGATGTGGTGTTCTCCGGATCGTTCCCGGTCGGACGCCAAGTCATCTTGATCGACAACCGCGGCTCGAGTCCCGTCGACGGCCGGTTCATCGGTCTGAGCGAGGGGGCTTACCTGACGGCGGGCGGCGCGAACTTCAGAATCAGCTACGCCGGCGGCGACGGCAACGACGTGGTGTTGACCCGCACCGCGGGTCGATCCGACCGCGACGGCTACTGGATGGTGTCGAGCGCCGGTGCGGTGTACGCCTTCGGTGACGCAACCCACTACGGCAACGCTCCGGTTGGCGCCCGTCCGGCCGTTGACATCGAGCCCAGCCCAACCGGCAGCGGATACTGGGTTGTCGACGACCGCGGTGGGGTGTTTGCCTTCGGTGACGCGGGCTTCTTCGGGGCCAGCCCGGCACTCAACGCCGGCGAGAGCGTGACCTCGCTGTCGGCCACACCGACCGGACTCGGCTACTGGTTGTTCACCAACCGGGGACGGGTGTTGCCCTACGGAGACGCCGGGTTCTTCGGCGACGTATCGAAGACGACGCTGAACGGACCGGTGCTCGACTCGGTCCCGACCCCTTCCGGCAACGGCTACTACATGGTTGCCAGCGACGGCGGTGTCTTCGCCTTCGGGGACGCGGCGTTCGCGGGATCGATGGGCGACCAGCGGCTCAACCAGCCGGTTCAGTCGCTTGTGCCTGATAGCGACGGGGCTGGCTATTGGCTGGTGGCGGCTGACGGCGGCATCTTTGCCTTCGCGGCTGGCTTCCACGGCTCCGTGCCTGGCGTGCTCGGCCCGGACAAGGTGCTCAATCAACCCATCAAGGGCATGGTCGGCTCCGCGACGGGAGGCGGCTATCTGATGGTGGCCGCCGATGGCGGCATCTTTGCCTTCGGCGATGTGCGCTTCCGCGGTTCGCTCGGCGGCAACCCGCCGCCCGCGCCAGTCGTATCGGTCGCTACGCTGCCGCAGTAGGAACGCCCCGTCCGGCCCGCCGCGTCATCCGGCGGGGCCCTCGGCACCGTAGAACCTGCCGCACCCGCCACCCCGCCAAACTCCACCCCGCTAATCCGAAAGCGTGCCCCATGACTCCCTTGCGTTCCCTGGCCATTGCCGCCGTCCTCGCTGTCGGCCTCGGAGCCTGTGGCGGGTCGGGCGGGTCCGGCGGTGCCAACGAGACGTCGAGCTCAGCCGACGCTGGCGACGACACGGCCGTGGCCATCAAGACCTTCATGTTTGATCCGGACCCGGTGGAGGTGAAAGCCGGCACCACGATCACCTGGACCAATGAGGACGAGATCCTTCACACCATCACCGCAGGAAAGCGCACCTACCACGAGGACGGGATCAGCAAGGGCCAAGCCAAGTCGATCGACAAGTCCGGGCTGTTCGATGCCGACCTCGATGACGTGGGCGCGACCTTCTCTTTCACCTTCGACAAGGCCGGCACGTTCGACTACCTCTGCACCATCCACCCCGGCATGGACGGCTCGATCGTCGTCAGCTGATCAGCTGATGAGCTGATCAGGCGTTCAGGCGGCGGGCGCTGGCGAGTGGGTCGACTCGAGGCGCTCGCGCCATGGGCGGCGGGCCGCGATGGCGGCGGCATATTCGGCCCGCCTGGTTTCGGCCCGTCCGCTGCGGCCTGGCCTCTTCGCAAGATCTTGTCCCAACCGGCTGGCCTTGAACTGCGCCATGAGGCCGTCGTGGAGTGCTTCGAGGGCCTCGCTCTTGATCTGAGAGATGCGCGAGATGCTCACGCCTAGCTCGGCGGCGAGCTCATCGGTCGCCACGTTGCGGTAGAAGTAGGCCTCGATGACCTGCCGCTGGCGGTCGGGAAGCAGGGCAACGGCATCCCGCACGTAGCCCTGCATCTCCATCGACTCCAGACGCTCGGCTGGGTCGGGCACCGTATCGTCGATCAGGACATCGGCCAGGGCGAGGTCTTCGCCGGCGGCTTCGTTGGCAACCCCGTCGAGGGTGAGGACCATCGCCCGATTCTCGCGATAGCGGATGACGCTCACCTCGGACTCGGTGATGTCGAGATCGTCGGCCAGCTCCTTCAGGCTCGGGGTGCGCGACAGGCGGTTGGCGAGGCCCTGTTCGGCGTGGTCAAGCCGACGCCCGGCCGCCCGCACCGACCGCGGCGCCCAGTCTTGGGCCCGGACCGAGTCGAGCATGGCTCCCCTGATCCGCTGGGCGGCGTAGTGCTTGAACGGGATTCCGAGGCTCGGGTCGTAGCGGTCGGCCGCCTCCACCAGCCCGATCTGGCCGGCCAGGATCAACTCCTCCCGGTCGACGTGGCGCGGGAAGTTCCCAGCTAACTGGCGGGAGATGGCTCCAACCAGACCAAGTTGATCGGTGATCAAGGCGTCGCGGTCGTCGGCCAATGCGCACAGCGGAGCGGTGTCCCGAGACGCCCTAATTGTCACGCTGTGTGGTGATGACTTCACAGAGCCCATTCAACGGGACCGCAAACCGAAACGAAAGGGTGGTTTCCGAAACCGTCCATTCGGACTAGTCAGAATTGGCGCGCAGAGCGAGCATCGTTTGGGTCAAAACAGCAGTTGCATGAGGGCGACGTCGAGCCACGTCCCGAACTTGCGGCCCACCTCGCGCTCCACCCCGACGAGCTCGAAGCCCAGGGAAGTGTGCAACTGGATGGAGGCGGTGTGGCCGTCGACGATGCGGGCCATCATGGCGTGGAAGCCGTGGGCCTCGGCCAGCCGAACGAGCTCCGCGAGAAGAGCATGGCCGATCCCGCTTCCCCGGTGGTCGCGGTGCACATAGACCGAGTCCTCGACCGTGGTGCGGTACCCGGGGCGATCCCGGTACGGGCTGAGCGACCCAAATCCGACGATTGATCCGTCGGCCAACGCGACGATGGCCGGGTGGGCGCCGCTGTGCTCGTCGATCCACTGCTTCTGTTCGTCGAGGGTGCGGGCCACGAGGTCGAAGGTGATGGTGGAGTCGAGCACCTCGAGGTTGTAGATGGCGCGGATCGCCTCGGCGTCGGCGCTGGTGGCCTGACGAAGATCGAGAGCACCCGGCACGGCCGCCGACCCTAGCGGTGCTGCCCCACAGCCAAGTGAACCGTCGGTCGGCGATCTCGCTGGCGGCGCACCCCCTAACGTTGGCTATCATCGGCGACCGCACAGCGCCCTCTTAGCTCAGTCGGCAGAGCACAGCCATGGTAAGGCTGGTGTCGTGGGTTCGATTCCCACAGAGGGCTCGCATGCACTTCCGGTCCCGGCCGGGGATGCAAGGCGGCGTAGCTCAGTCGGTAAGAGCACTCGGCTCATAATCGAGGGGTCGCCGGTTCGAGTCCGGCCGCCGCTACCAGGCAACACGAACGACAGCGAGAGGAACGCGACGGATGGCAAACGACAAGCGGGTGAAAGTG
>JBPCMH010000111.1:0-2965 GCA_051002495.1 Acidimicrobiales bacterium | reverse complement strand
GACGTGGTCGACGGTCTGGATCACGAGTATCCGGCGGACTTCGATGATCGGCTGCCGGAGGCGATGACTTGGGTGCTGCAGGGCGGGAACTGACGGTGGACGATCGCTTCGCCGGCAGGGCCAATGGCTTCGACGAGCATTACACCGAGCCGCGCGGCCGCGTGCGCCTCGACCTCGTGCTCGAACGGCTGAACGGCGTGCTGCCACCTCCGCCGGCTCGCATCCTCGACGCGGGCGGCGGCACCGGTGCCTTCGCCCTTCCGCTGGCCCTCCTCGGCTATGACACCACCCTCGTCAATCAGTCAGCCGACTAGCTGGAGCACGCCCGTGTGAAGGCTAATGCGGCTGGGGTCAGCCTCGAGCTGGTCACCACCGGCCTGGAATCGCTGACCGATGCCGGCTTTGACCCGTTTGACGCCGTCCTGTGCCACGCCGTGCTGATGTACGTCGAGGATCCACCGGCCGGGCTACGGACGCTGCGCTCGGTGGCGCTCCCGGGTGCCGTCCTGTCGCTGCTGGAGAAGAATCGCGATGGCATCGCGCTGCGGCCGGGCCTCCAGGGCGACTACGGCGAGGCAATACGGCTACTGACCGCGCGCGAATCGGTCGGTCGCCTGGGCGTCGAGAACCGCGCCTACGCCATCGGTGAGTGGCTGACCATGCTGGACGAAGCCGGTTGGAGGCCGGAGGATTGGGTCGGTATCCGCCTGTTCTCGGACCATGCTCCTGACGATCTCAGCGTCGATGCGTATTCCGCGCTGCTCGACCTGGAGCGCGCGGCGGGCGCCATGGACCCGTACCGCCAGGTCTCGCGCCTGGTGCACTTCGTTGCCCACGCATAGTCGGTCTAGAGGGCGATGACGCCCGCAGCCGTCGGCGTGAACCCGCAGGCGTCGAGGTAGAACGGCCGCAGGTCGTCGTCGAAGTCGACGTGCAGCCACTCGCACCCGGCGGCGCGAGCCTCGTCGATAGCGACGGCGATCATCTTGGCGCCGATCCCTCGGCGTCGGGCTTGCTCCGCGACGAGGGCGTCGATGATGAAGGCGTGGGTTGCGCCATCCCACGGTACGTTGACGAAGCCGACCAGCTCGCCCCCGCTCCGAGCACAGACCCACCCCAAGCTGTGGCGATGGAGCTGGTCCTTCCAATCATCGTCAGCGATGCGGTGCCCGAAGCCCTCGGCATGCAGAGCGTTGACCTCCGCGTTGTCGAAGTCGCCGCGCCACTGGTAGTCCATATCCACGGTACTCATCACATGTCACTCGGCCGCAGTTTTCACCCGGTACGCTGCGCCCAGTCGTCGGCCTGCTGAATGATGCGTACTGACCACTCCGGGTCGTAGTCAACGACCGTCAGGTCGTCGGCAGTCCGCTTGCTGGGAGCTATCGTCGGGACGTGTGTAAATGGGCCGACTCTAAGCCACGAGGGCAAAGGAGAACGGCGTACCCTTCCGGTTGTTGAAGTCAGAGAAGACGCCGCCGATGAAAACCTACCATGCCCTGACCCCCGTCGCCCAGCCTGATTTGCCCCCCAAAGGCACGGCCGATGCGCTGGCAATCGCGCCATCTCCACCGCCGGGGCTGGCGACGGACGCCGAGCCCGAACCGAGCGAGTCGCCGGCCGCGATCGTCAGTCTCAGCATCGAGGAGCTGGCCCGTGAGCGCGCCCGACGCATGCTGGAGCGGGCGCTGGCAGTCGAGCTCAACGTGTTCCTGGGCTGTCCGCGACACGAGCGCCGCACGGTGGCCGAGCACGGTTACCGCAACGGCTACGGCCGGCCACGGGCGGTGCCCATCGGCACCTCCGGGCGTCTGCTGAACGGCGGGCTGACGATCATGACCCTGCTGCTCGGCGGCGCACGCTTCGTCGATGGCGTGTACGTGCCGGCGCCGGATGCGGTATCGGCGGCATGAACCCACCACCGGCCGATTGGCTCGCCTCACTGACGCTGCAAACGCACGCGACGCTCCTTCGACGTCTCGTCGCCAAGGCTGAGCGTGAGCCCGCTGTTCGCTTCATCGAGCTGTGTTGTTCGGTCGCACGCGGAGTCGGGGACGAGCTCTCAGACCTCGACCTCGCCTTGGGCATCGTCGACGAGGCATGGCCAGACGCGCTCTCAGCGGTGGCTCCGATGCTCGCCGAGATCGGCGAGCTGGTTGACCTCCTCGAGCACCGCATCGCTGAGTGGGGGGACCGGCCCCACCGCCGCTTCTTCGCCCAGTACCGCAACGGCGTGCAGGTCGACCTCGTCGCGCTGCCGGTGTCGCGGCGACCGGGGATGCCGGTCGGCAGCATCGCCCTCTACGATCCTGACCGACGGCTCGAGACCACACTGACATCGAGCTTGGCGCGCGCCACGGCCGAGGACGTCGGGGAGTGGACCTTCCTTGGATGGATCGCGCTGGCCAATCTCGACAAGTACCTGCGCCGCGGCTCCTCGTGGGAGGCGCTCGAGCAGCTCCACGAAGCGCGCACGCACCTCTGGCGACTGTGGGCCGTGACCTGCGGAGCCCCCTATCCAGCGTTCGGGCTCACGAGCGCCCTCGACCAATCACCTGCGGCTACCCCGGCCGGTCTGGAACACACGGTGGCGACGCTTGAGCTTCATGACCTGCGTCGGGCGGCGATTGCGCTCGCCTCGTTGCTAAGGCAGATCTCGGCCAGCGCAGCCGATGCTGTCGGCGCTCAGCAGCCGGACGCGATGGGGACCTACATCTCCGAGCGTCTAGCGGAGGGCGATGCAGAGAGCCAGGGATAACCCAACCGCCTCACCTTGAGGTCAATGGAAGGGAGTTTCCGTACTCCTTGACAACGATAGCTCCCGCGGAATCACGTGAAGTGTTTACACCAATATGTACACGTTTTACCTTGACGCCGCCGCATCGCCTTTCTAGCGTCATGACATGGCGATTCATGTCTCCGCTGCCCGACTCCGCGACGAGCTGACCGACCTCTGTCCCTCGAT
>JBPCMH010000110.1:0-5532 GCA_051002495.1 Acidimicrobiales bacterium | reverse complement strand
AGATTGACCAGGAAACTGCCTCAACCGTCGGCCGGACGCGACGACGCCGGCACATGGGGACCGGCGTCGGGCCAAATCTGGAGTTTCCGTGCTCAAGCACGGACTGCACGCTAGTTGCGGACCGATGAAAGGAACTTCAGCAGCAGACCACGGTTGATGGGCTCGTCACCCTCGGGCATGGGCAACTCGCCGCCCTTGGCCAGGTGCTCGGCCACCCTCTCCTGCATTTCCTCGTCGTTTTCGTCGACGCCCAAGGCGGCCAGTTGGGCCACGAGAGCGTTCGAGTCGTTCGCGTCGGCTTTGTCGTCGGCCTTGTCGTCGGCCTTCGCCGCCGGCTTGGCCGGGGAAACATCGCCGCTCAGGCTGGCCTTGGTGGCGGTCACGGGACGGGCGGAACCCTCGGCGGGAGCGTCGGGCGTAGCGGAGTGCGCCCGGATCTTCTGCACCTCGCTGGCTGCCCTGGCCGCGGCCTTACCCGCCGCGTCGCGCTCTGGGACCTTCTTGTCAGCCTCTGGCGACTTCTCGGGCGGCGCTTCGGTCTTGGTTGGCGCCGGGGCCGAGGCGTTGCCGTTCGCATTGCCGTTGGTCTTCGAGGAGCCGCCGCCCGACGAGCCACTGGATGACCCACTGTTCGGCGACACGGCCTCGTCGACGGGCACGGAGATGCCCTTGGCCGGCTCGGTACGTGCGCTGCGGGGCTTGACGGAGGTGTCGATGCTCAGCAGTTCGGCGTCGATGAGCTCACGAACCGATCGGCAAGCATCGAACTCTGAGGCGCCGGTGGAGTCCATGAGCTGGCGCACGGACGCACCTCCCGCCACCTTGACCAGGATCTTCCACTGGCCTTGATCGACGAGAACCTCGTCGGCAGGCAGGGCCTCGGTCATGGCCAGCGTGCAGTCGAGGTGCGGAACTACCTTGGCGATGTCGCGCCACTCCGACAGGCGCTCCTGGGCCGAGCCCAGCACGGATTCGACCTTTTCGCCGTCGGTCGGCTTGGGCGCCTTGATGTCGGACTCAAACGAGAACGTTCCTTGGGCCAGACGCAGGATCTGGAACACCCCGTCGACGTGCTGGACGGGTCGGCCGCTCACCGTCGCTTGGACGATCTCGCCACCCTCAAACCAGAGGCGACCGTCTACCTGGCCGCCGACTACCCGCAGCTCGCCCGTCTTCTTCGTGGACGCGAGCAGAACGAGAACGTCGGGGATCTCAAACGTCTCCAGTGATCCCTGCAGTGACACGGTGACCTCCATGGCCGGTTGAACATCATGTTCATCGGCACGGATCCAGGCAATCTTCAGCGCGGTTTCACCTCCCCGGACGACAACACGGCAACGACCGCGGCTGACATCGCCCCTAAAGGTGCATTCTCCCCCGTCCAGAGGCGGAATGCACGCCCTGCCTGATGAATCAGCATCCCGACCCCGGTGACGGGGATTGCCCCCCGCTCTTTGGCCGCGAGCAGGAGTGGCGTGTGGACGGGGTGATACACCAGGTCGACAACCATCTGACCTGGGGAAAGACACTCCGCGGGGACGGGTATCGCGTCGGGGGCGACGCCGGCCATGCCGAGGGGCGTGCAGTTCACGATCAGGTCAGCGCCGGCGATCTCGTCGGTGGTACCAACCCGGCCCTGCCGCCCCGCCAGCGCCGCCGCAGCCCCAGCCGGACCAGCAGAACGATTGACGACCACCACTTCTTTGGCGCCGGCCTCGCCCAAGGCCAAACACACCGCTCGGCCTGCTCCCCCGGCCCCGATGACGGCACAGACACGGTCCGCTGGATCGAACCCTTCATCGAGCCGCAACGCATCGATGAGGCCGTCGCCGTCGGTGTTCTCGGCCCGGAATCCCTTGCCCACGCGGTGGAGGGTGTTCGCCGCCCCAAGACGGTCGACGGTTGCGCTGACGCTGTCGACCAGCTTCGTGACCGCCTCTTTGTGGGGCATCGTGACCGAGAGCCCCTCTACGCCGAGCGCTTCCGCGCCGCGGATGGCCGCGGTGAGATCGGTCGGAGCAACGTCGAATGCGGTGTAGACCCAATCAAGTTCGAGGGCTACGAACGCGGCATTGTGAATCAGCGGCGAGAGGGAGTGACTCACGGGGTCACCGATCACGCCGGCCAGCCGGGTCGAACCTCGAATCAGCAGTTCTCCGCCTTCCGCCTGGCCACATTGCGGTTGTGGTCAGCCAGGGTCTTGCCGAACACCGTCTCGCCCGTGCAGTCGTTGATGGTCACGTAGTAGAAGAAGTCGTGAGTCGGCGGGCCGATGGCGGCGGCCAGCGCGGCCCGTCCCGACATCGCGATCGGAGTCGGCGGCAGCCCAGCCCGCTTGTAGAGGTTGTACGGCGAGTCGATCTCGAGGTCTCGATTGAGCACCTGGCTCTTGTGGCCCAGCGCGTAGAGGATTGCGGCGTCGATCTGGAGCAGCATGCCGCGCTCTAGCCGGTTGTAGACGACCGCGGCGACCTGCCCGCGATCTTCGTCGCGGCGGGCCTCCCGTTCGACGAGCGAAGCGATGATGACCGCCTCATACGGTTTGACGCCGACCTTGGCTGGCGCCTCGAGGAAGCCCAACTCGGCCGTGAGGTCTTCAAATGCCCCAACCATCCGCTGGAGGATCGCCTTCTCCCCCTCGTCGGGATCCACGTTGTAGGTCTCGGGCAGAAGCAGGCCCTCCAGGTTGGTCGTCCCTGGTGGCATCAACGAAGATCGCACCTCGCCACTGCGGGCCGCGGCGAGAAAGGCTTCGGCCGATCGGCCGGGGAGTTTCCCGACCCGCTCGGCAACCTGTTCCAGGGTGAGACCCTCGGGGATGGTGATGCTGTCGAAACTCACCTCCGGGCCGTCATCGAGGACCGCCACCGCCTGTCCGAAGCTCATGTTGCGCCGAAAGGTGTAGTCGCCGGCGTCGAACGTTGACCGGCCATGGAGGCGCAGCCAGATCTTGAAGGCCCGCGTGTCACCGATGACTCCGGCCTCGGCCAGCATCTCGCCGATGGCCTGGGTGCTGGTACCAACGGGAATCGTCAAGTGCACATCGGCCCCAGGCGAACCGGGAGGGTCGACTTGGCGTTGGTACCAAAGGCCAGCCGCACTGGCCAGGATCAGCCCGACCAGCACAACCACGCCGAAGGAGACAGCCAGCGTGCGGCGGCGTCCCGGATTCCCGTCAGGCAGTTGCTCGCGCGATTCCTCCTGGTCAAACAGCTCCGTGTCGGTCACGCCGGGCTCCCGGCATCCAGCCATGCCTGCAGGATCACCGCGGCTGCCACCTGATCCACCATCTTTCGCCGTTTTGCCGCGTTCAGTCCGATTGATTGAAGCTGCCGGTCGGCAGTGACGGTGCTGAGGCGTTCGTCATGGGTCACGACGGGGGTCGTCAGCGTGGACCGGATTTGCTCAACCTCCGCGCTGACGAGCTCGGCGGCCGGCCCAACGCTGCCGTCGAGCGACAAGGGCAATCCGACGACAACGATGCCTGCTTCCACATCGGACACGATACGGGCGATGGCCCGGTGATCCGCAGTCGGGTCTCCCGCCCTGGCCAACACCTCATACGGCGTGGCCACGGTGCCGTCGTCGTTGCTGACCGCCACCCCGATCCGCTTGCTACCGAGGTCGAGTCCGACCGCTCTCACCCGTCGAGGCCGAGCCTGGCCCTGACCGCGTCGAGCGCGGCATCGATGAGGCCCGGGTCCTTGCCACCGCCGATGGCCAAGTCCGCGGCCTTCGGGTTGCCACCACCGCCGACGATGCCAGCCGCCTCAACCAGCACCTCGCCGGCCACGATGTCGATGCCCTTCTCGACCGCCACGATGATTGCTACCCGCTCGCCGTCAGGTGAGCCGATCAACACCACCGCCCTCACCTCAGGCTCGTTGCGAACCGCGAGGGCAAGATCACGAAGAAGATCGTTGACGAGCCCGTCGCGGCGGGCAACCACGATGCCTTGATCCGCGCTGGCCGCCAACTGACGGGCTTCGCCCCGCGCCGCTTGGCTGTGCAGTTGCTTGAGCTCGGCCTCGAGCCCGGACTGGCGCTCGATCAGCCGCTCGATGGCCTCGACGAGTTCTTCGGGCTTGCTGCGAAGGAGCGCGGCCGCCCGTTCCATCGTCCGTTCCTCATCTTTGACCCGCGCCAACGTGGCGACGCCGGTCACTGCTTCGATCCGCCGGAGGTTGCTGCCGATCGACCCCTCCCCGAGGATCTTGACCGGGCCCACGGTCCCGAGGGCGTGGACATGCGTGCCGCCGCAGAGTTCGATTGAGTGGCTGCCCGCTTCCACCACCCGCACGACGTCGCCGTACTTGTCGCCGAAAAACATGAGCGCACCCATGGCTTTGGCTTCGTCCATGGTGGTCTCGAAAGCCCGGACCGCCTCGTTGGCCAAGACGCGACGGTTCACCGTCTCCTCGACTTGCTCCAGCTCCTCGCGGGTCACCGGGGCGTGATGGTTGATGTCAAAACGGAGCCGGTCGGGGCCGACATAGGACCCCTGCTGGCGGAGCTGTGGACCCAGCACCTCTCGGAGGGCGGCATGCAACAAGTGCGTTCCGCTGTGGTTTCGGCGGGTGTGCTCGCGCCTGGTGTCGTCGACCGCGGCGGTGGCCGAATCACCGGGTCCGGCGTCGCCCTCAAGCACGCGGGCCACGTGTCGGTGTAACCCCGGAAGTGCCGGTGTGGTGTCGATGATCTCGAACAATCCCGATGACGTGCGAATGGTGCCGGTGTCGCCCACCTGTCCGCCGCCTTCGGCGTAGAACGGCGTGCGGTCGAGGAACAGCTCAACCAGCTCGGCGTCGTCGGTCGGCAGCACGGCGATGACCGTGGCTTCCTCCTCGGCCCGTTCGTAGCCGGTGAACTCCGTCGGGCCGTGCTCGGCGAGCAGTTGCCGGTAAGCCGAACCGTCGGCCGTCGCTGGGCCGGCCTTCCGGGCCGCCTTTGCTCGCTTGCGTTGCTGGGTCATCGCCGTCTCGAACCCTGCAGTGTCGACGTCGACCTTCCGCTCCGCGGCGATCTCGCTGGTGAGCTCGATTGGGAAACCGAAGGTGTCGTGCAGTTTGAATGCCACCTCGCCAGACACCGAACCCTTCTCGAGCTCCTCCTCTAGAAGGATCGTGCCGGTCCGCAGCGTGTGGCGGAACCGCTCTTCTTCCCGCACGATGATGTCGGTCACGCCGGTCGCGTTCTGCACCAGTTCCGGATAGGCGCCGCCCATCACCTCGATCACCCTGGCCACGAGATCGGGGGCAACCAGAGAATCCTCCACACCGAGCTGATAGGCGTGGCGCACGAACCGGCGGATCAGCCGACGAACCACATATCCCCGCTCGTCGTTGCTCGGCGGGATGCCGTCGCTGACGAGGAAGGCTGTTGCCCTGGCATGGTCGGCCATGATGCGGAGGCTGATGTCGCTGCGATCGTCAGAGCCATACGACGTGCCGGTGAGGCGGACTGCCTCGTCGAGCAGGGGCCGCATCACGTCGGTCTCGAACACGGTGGGAACGTCCTGGACGAGCACAAGGC
>JBPCMH010000109.1:0-9584 GCA_051002495.1 Acidimicrobiales bacterium | reverse complement strand
CCCTCCCCGGGCGCTTCACCCACGGCGGGCGACGACGCCAGCTCCACTACCCGACCCGCTGGCCATGGAAGACCGAGATCCTCACCATCCTCGCCCGACCCCCGCCATTCCGCTGCGCTGCGCTGCTGAGACTCCCACCGGCGAGCCGAGACCCGCTCCGAGGCGGCACGCCACAACCCAACGAAGGACCTCGACACCGACCTGTCACGCCCGCTACACCGGCGCCTCCGGCAGCGACCGCCGCAAGAGCTCGGACAACCCCGCTCACACTCTCAGCGGATCGCCAGAATCAGCGAGCGGTGGATCGAGGATCAGTGCGAGCAGCGGCGCACCGGCACTGATCGAGATCGCAGCGCCCCGATCCGACGCGCCATTCGACGGCAACGCTCGCCGCGTCGGCGACGTCGAGGCGTTGGGGAATTGGTCCTTGACCATTGTATACAATCTTGTATACTAAGGTTCCATGAGTACGACGGAAGGCGTAGCGGGAGGGCGCCTGGAGCGCCGGAACGGCGCCCGGCCAGGCGTAACGGCCCGGGGTGTCGCCGCAGCGTTGAAGAGCCGTATCGCTCGCTGGGAACTGCCCGACGGGCACCGACTGGTGGAAGAGCAGCTCGCCGTCGAGTTCGGCGTGTCTCGCTCACCGGTCCGCGAGGCGCTGCGGTCGCTCGCCGCCGACGGGTACGTCGAGATCGTCCCTCGCGCCGGGTATCGGGTGCGCCAACCGTCGCTAGAAGACATCCGCGACCTGTACGAGCTGCGCCTCGCGCTTGAGTTGATGGTCGTCGACAAGCTGGCCGAGAGCGCCGGTGCCGGCGAGCCCCTCGATGCCGTCCGCGGACTTCGCGAGCTCGACGACCACCAGCCTCTCGGGCTACTCGACCGTTCGTTTCACGAGGGCCTGGCCCAGGCGGCGGGCAACCAGGCGATCATCGCCGCGCTCGATTCGATCAACGACCGACTCGTTGTGTTCCGCGAACTGGAGGCCGAGGTGGCCGAGCGTATGGAGTTGACCGACGAGCAGCACGCCGGCGTGCTCGAGGCCATTCTCCGCGGCGACCGCCCGGCTGCCGCCATCGCGATCCGCACCAACATCACCGGCGCGCTCGACGGCATCGAGCACCAACTCGGTGCCGCACTCGTGCGCGGCATGAACCCCTCGCGGCCAAACGGGTCGCGTCCGACTCAGGAGCACTGAAACCCATGACAACCATCCACGCCGAGCCGTACGACATCGACATCGACCTTGCGCGCACCGCACTGATCATCATCGACATGCAGCGCGATTTCGCCGAGCCCGGCGGTTTCGGAGAAGCGCTCGGGAATGATACTTCACCGCTCCAGGCGGTGATCCCCCCGACTCAGCGCGTACTCGCCGCCGCGCGCGACGCCGGACTGCTCGTCGTCCACACGCGGGAGGGCCATCGCGCCGACCTGACCGACCTTTGGTCCGCGAAGCATGGTCGTGGCGAAGGCGACGACGTGCTCCGCATCGGTGATGCCGGCCCGATGGGGCGGCTGCTGGTTCGCGGTGAACGTGGCCACGACATTGTCCCCGAGTTGGCTCCACGCGACGGCGAGCCGATCATCGACAAGCCCGGCAAGGGCTCGTTCTACGCCACCGACCTCGAGGTCATCCTGCGGCGTCACGACGTCGCCACGCTCATCGTCTGTGGCGTCACGACCGAGGTCTGCGTCCACACCACCGTCCGCGAAGCGAACGACCGAGGCTTCGACGCCGTGGTGCTCTCCGACTGCGTCGGCTCGTACTTCCCCGAGTTCCAGCGCGTCGGGCTTGAGATGATCAAGGCCCAAGGCGGGATCTTCGGTTGGGTCGCCGCATCGGAATCATTCCTCGACATCGTCGACAAGAAATAGTCCCGTGATCTCGACGACCACTGCACCGACGCGCCGCGTCAAGCTGTGGCAGCGCGGTGACGTCGACGCCCTGTTCGGGCTCGGCAGCAACACGCTGCTGAACCTGCTGGTCATGACGAGCCTGCTGCTGTTCGTCGTCGAGATCCCCGCCGAATACGTCTTCGGGCGTATCCTTCCGGCCGTCGGGGTGATGTTGGCCATCACCAATATTGGCTTCGCCTGGTTGGCCGTCCGGCTCGCCAGGCGAACAGGTCGCGACGATGTCACCGCGCTCCCGTCGGGGCCCTCGGTGCCGCACATGTTCATCGTCGTCCTGCTCATCATGCTGCCGGTCAAGATCGAATCGGGCGACCCGCTGTTGGCCTGGCGTGTCGGCCTCGCCTGGATGATGATCGAGGGCGTCGTGCTCTACGGAACCCAGCCCGTCCGACCTGCTCATCGTCGTCAGCGCCGACGACGCATCCGCAGTGTCGGCCGCCATCGACGTAGCTCACGACCTGCTCGCCGAGATGGCACAGGGCTCGTCGTCGACCGAAGCCGAAGCTGTCGAACCATCACGCTCGATCGTGATGGCGGTGCGGCGTCACCCCGATGCATCGCTCGCGTTGATCTCCACGCCCGGGGAGTTCGCCTCGTACGAGGCCGAGAAGGCCCTTCGATCCGGACTCAACGTCATGTTATTCAGCGACGGGATCGGCGTTGCCGAGGAACGGCGTATCAAGGACCTGGCCGACGAACGAGGGCTTTTGGTGATGGGTCCCGACTGCGGCACTGCGATCGTTGGCGGTGTGCCGTTGGCGTTCGCCAACGCCGCCGAGCGCGGCGCCGTCGGCATCGTCGGCGCCTCCGGCACGGGGATCCAGGCGGTGGTCTGCGATCTGGATCGGCTCGGCGTCGGTATCAGTCATGCGCTCGGCACGGGCGGTCACGACCTACACGACGCCGTCGGCGGCATCTCGATGCTGCGCGGGTTGTCGATGCTTGCCGCCGACCCCACCACATCGGTGATCGTGCTCGTCTCCAAGCCGCCCTCCGATGTCGTCGCCCAACGTGCGCTCTCAGCGGCCGCCGACTGTGGCAAGCCCGTGGTCGCCTGCTTCCTCGGCTCCGCCACGCCGTCGCCGTCGGCGAACGTGCACACCGCATCCTCGCTGGAATCGGCCGCCACCATCGCCGCCGAACTCGCCGGAGCGAAGGCTTCGTCGGAGGCGTCCGACACCCATCTCGACGCGCGACTGTCCGCACCGCAACAGTGGATTCGCGGCCTGTACTCGGGCGGCACGCTGTGCTTCGAAGCAACGTTGCACCTCGGACAGCAGCTTCCCGATGCCGACACCACACTGTTCTCCAACACGCCGATCGGGCTGGCGAGCCCACTCGACGACCCGTGGACGTCGAGCCTGCACACCCTCGTCGACCTAGGTGACGACGTGTTCACCCGAGGACGCCCGCACCCGATGATTGACCACTCGATCCGCAACGACCGCATGGTCGCGGAAGCAGACGACCCCGAGACAGCGGTCCTACTCATCGACGTCGTGCTCGGGTTCGGCAGCCACCCTGATCCCGTTGCGGCGATGTCCGACACGCTGGTCGAAGTAGGTCGCCGTGCCGACGCCCGTGGTGCCGTCCTCCCGGTGGTGGCCAACGTTGTCGGCACCAGCCGCGACCCGCAGGGGCTCGACAAACAGGTCGCGGGACTCCGTGAGCTCGGCGTGCACACCTTCCGCAGCCACAGCGCAGCGCTTCGCGCTGCGCTCCAGTTGGCTGACCTCACACAAGGAGCAATTCGATGACCAACTTCCTCGACGACACCCCTACGTTCGTCAACGTCGGCCTGTCAAGCTTCGCAGACTCGATTCGTAACAGCGGCGCCGATGTCGACGACACCCAGTGGAGCCCTCCCGGTGGGGAGCCAGCAGTTGCCCGAGCACTCGCGTCACTCGTCGGCGACGCCGACGTCGCCCACGCGAACCAGACCGCTATCGACCGATTCCTCGCAGCGCAACCGGCTCTCGTCGCCGTCGCGCCCGCCCGCGAGGTTATGTCGGCGCTGGCCGAACGACGCATCCTCCATGCCGGACCACCGATCGAGTGGAACGCCATGGCCGGCCCGATGCAGGGCGCCATCATCGGCGCGATCCTCTTCGAGGGCTGGTCGACCGACCACGACGACGCAACTCGTCTAGCGGCCTCCGGCGACGTGGCGTTCGAGCCGTGCCATCACCACGGCGCCGTCGGACCCATGTCCGGAATCATCAGTCCGACAATGCCGGTCTGGGTGGTCGAGAACTCCGACCGTGGCAATCGTTCGTTCTCCAACATGAACGAGGGGCTCGGACGGGTACTGCGCTTCGGGGCCAACGACGACGAAGTGCTCGACCGGCTCCGATGGATGCGCGACCGTCTCGGTCCCGCTCTGGCTCGCATCGTCGAGGCAACCGGACCGATCGAACTCAAGCCCATCGTATCGAAGGCACTGCACATGGGCGACGAAGTCCACAACCGCAACAGCGCGGCGACGTCGCTCTTCTACCGCACCCTCTCGCTCGGTGCCCTCCAGGTGTGCGACAACGCCGAGGCCACCGAGGTGCTCTCGTTCATAGACAGCAACGACCACTTCTTCCTCAACCTGTCGATGGCGATGAGCAAGAACATGCTCGACGCCGCGCACGGGGTGCCCCGCTCGACCTTGGTCACCGCGATGTCGCGCAACGGTGTCCACTTCGGCATCCGGTGCTCCGGCACGGGGGACCAGTGGTTCGAGACCCGCTCTCCGATCGTCGACGGGTTGCTGTTCGCCGGCTACACCACCGAGGACGCTGCTCCGGACCTCGGCGATTCGTCGATCACCGAGACCGCCGGGCTCGGCGGCTTCGCAATGGCGGCATCGCCGGCGATCGTGCGCTTCGTCGGCGGGACGCCGTCGGACGCGAACGCCAATAGCCGCCGGATGGGGCACATCACGCTCACCTCGAATCCGGCATTCACTCTGCCGCAGCTCGGATTCGCAGGTACCCCGACGGGGATCGACGCACGCGACGTGGTCGACACCGGGATCCTGCCGGTGATCAACACCGGTATTGCCCACCGAAGCGCAGGCGTCGGCCAGATCGGTGCCGGTATCACCCATGCGCCCCGTGCCGTGTTCGATCAGGCAATCCGTGCGCTGGCGAGCGACCCGCAGACAGGGGAGGTCGCCTCGTGAGCGCCGAACGCCCGCTCGCAGTCGTTGCCGTCGGCGGCAATGCGCTGATCGCTGACCCGTCCGCGGTTGGTATCGATCAGCAGGCAGCGCAGGCTGCAGCGACGTGCGAGCACATTGCCGACATCGTCGCCGACGGTTGGCGTGTCGTGGTCACCCATGGCAACGGCCCACAAGTCGGCTTTATCTTGCGACGATCTGAGGTGGCGAAAGACTCCGCCCCCGGCGTGCCGCTGGTCTACGCGGTCGCCGACACACAGGGAGCGATCGGATTCATGATGCAGCAGGGCATGACCAACGCTCTGCGGCGTCGTTCGATCGACACCACAGCGGTCGCCGTGGTGACCCGTGTAGTCGTCGACCCGGCCGACTCCGCGTTCGGGGCTCCCGACAAACCGATCGGTGCACAGCTCGAACAAGCCGAAGCCGAACGGCTCGCGGCGGAGTTCGGGTGGGACATCGCCGAGGACAGTGGTCGAGGGTGGCGGCGCGTGGTGGCTTCCCCGCAACCCGAGCAGATCGTGGAGCTCGCCTCGATCACCACGCTGCTCGCCGCCGAGCAAGTTGTCATTGCCTGCGGCGGCGGTGGCGTTCCCGTCATCCAAGTCGATGATGAGTTGCACACCATCGACGCGGTGATCGACAAGGACCTGACGTCAGCGCTGCTCGCACGCAATCTCAATGCCGACGCGTTGGTGATCCTCACCGACGTCGAGCAAGCGTTTGCCGACTGGGGCACGCCGACACAGCGCCCCCTCGGCGCACTCTCGCCGACCGAAGCGCAACGTCTGCTCGACGACGGCCAGTTCGGGGGAGGATCGATGGCCCCGAAGATCCGCGCCGCGCTCGGATTCGCACAGCACCGACCCGGTGGCCGAGCGATCATCACGAACGCTCCATCGGTGAGGCAGGCGTTGAGTGACCACACCGGGACCCGCATCGTCAGCTGAACCGGCCCTACGCGGTGAACCTGGGACCGACCGGGGCGTGAGGGTCCGCCAGTGAGAGAGGGGGCCTCCACGAGTCTCGTGACTGTCTGACGGTCCGAGAACGGGGAGGCTCCGGTGGTCGGAAGGTAGTGTGGTGTGGTTCGGCGCGAGCGGCTTCGAGCTGCTCGCCGTGACCGACGACGGCGTCGAGCTCGTCGTCAAGGTGCCTCGCCGACCAGGCGGTGACCCGCTGCCGCCAACGCGTCCAGCAGGCCACCCTCGAGCACTGCGGCTGGAAGGGTGACCCGCTCTACGACGGCCGCAAGCTGCTGCTCCTCGGCGCCGAGCGGGTCGACGACGTCGGCTGGGCGCGACTGCACGCCGCCCTCGCCGCCGGCGACCCCCACCGACGCGCTCAGCGACACATGGGTCGGCAGGAGAAGGTCCGCGACGTGTACCTCACCGACAACGTCGACGGAGCCACCCACCGCCTCGACGACGCCATCGCCTGGTGCACCGCCACCCAGGCAGGACCCGAGCTGCGAACCCCTCGCCAAGACGCTCCGCCGGTGGTGGGCACCGATCCTTGCTCACCACACCACCGGCGCCTCCAACGAGCCCGTCGAGGCGGCGATGAACCTGCTCATCGCACAGGTCAAGCGCTCCGGTCGAGGGTTCCGCAACGTGCACAACTACCGACTCAGGATCCTCATGGCCGGAGGCCAACGGCTTCGGCGCGACACACCGAGAGCGTCAACACAAAGCTGCGGCTGATCACCCGGATGGCCTACGGGTTCAGCTCCACCGACGACCTCATCGCCCTGTGCCTCCTCGACCGAGGCGGCGACTGCCCACCCCTACCAGGCCGGGACCTCACCGAATGACCCACGGATCCGCTCGGAGAGCCTCAAAACAAACTCGTCGGACCTTCCACCTCCGAGCGGTCGGCCGCCGCTGCCCGAGCGCGTCTCGGTCTCGCGCGGGGGAACTTGGGGCCTCGGCCGTACTCGACGTTCGGGCCTCGCGCTGCCTCCGAGGTGCGCACGATCAACGACCGACTCTGCAAGTCCGCAAGGATGTCACGGGCACGCCACACGTCGATGTCGAACAGGTTCTGGAGGGTCCGGTTGGTGATCTTGCCGTACTCGTTGACGTGAGCGATCACCTTGCGGTCGATCTGGTCCGTCGAGCGCCGATGGTAGCGAACGGCTGTACCGAGAGCCCTCACCGTGTCGCCTCGGAGTCGGTATTGCTTCTTCCGCGCTCGCTGTGTCTCACGAGTGAGCTCGAGGATCCCAGGAGTCTCCTGAGCAAGACGTCGGAGGACGAGGTCAGTTTCGGCCTCACCCTTCTGGAGGATCTCCGCCATCTCGGTTGCAGTGATTGCCTTCCTCTGGCACAACGTGAACAGGACGAGCATTGCGTCCGTGTCATCTCTCTCTTCGGCCGGTAGCTGGCTGACGAAGCGGCTTACGGACGTCCGGGGTGCTCCTCCGGACAAGACGACGCGCACATAGTCGACGCCGTCCTCGATGACCGGTAGGTCCTGGCCCGCTCGGATCATCTCTCGGAACATCCGGTCGATGCCGCGTCCTGTCTCCTCGGCGAGTCGCAAGAGCCGAGCGGCACGCGCCAGCACCGGGTTCCGCGGCGTGGATGCGTGGGTGAGGATGTTCGCGCTCGTCACGCTGCCGACGAGCGGTCCAGGCGAGATCGCGACGAAGCTCGACGGGGAGTGTTCGATGTTCACCGGCGATGCAAGGTGATAGTCCCGGTGGATAACCGCATTTGAAAGGGCCTCCCTGACGGCGATTTCAGGGAAGCCCGCAATCTCGATTTGCTGTCCATTCGCGAGTGTCAGCGGCGTCACGTTCCGTCGGGCACGGACAAGGGTCATCGTCCCCTCAAAGGCGACCATCATCGGCGAAGCGAGCCGCTCGACGGCGGTCGCCTCCCCACCGGGAGTAGGCCGATACTGGTAGAGCACCGCTGGGTTCGATCCTTGCAACGGTTCGCAGAACAGCACCTCTCCGGCACGGAGCAAGCGGCCGGCTTCGTCGACCACACCCAGGGCTCGGAGAAGGTCCTCGTCACTGAGCGACGCCAGCGGACTGCGGTCGTCGGCTATGCGAGTGAGCGCTTCTCGAGCGGCTGCCAGCGCTCGTGGCGCGAGGTCAGCGAGTGCTCGTCCCGAGGGCTGGGCCGACCAATCGACCCCAAGACGCTCCTCGCGAAGGCGCCGGTGCTCCTGCGGGGTGAGCGGGAGACAGTCAGTCCCGATGCGTCTCGTCGCACGGCCTTGCTTGTCTGCGTGGATCTCGAAGCTCTGCAGGACGTCCACGACGAGCACGACAGCGCCGGCGTACTCCTCGGCCCGCACCCCGACCATGAGGGCCGGCTCGGTCAGCTCGTGGACGCGGCGCTGGACAACCTGAGGATCCAGATCGCAGCCCGTGAGCGCCTCAACTCCGGTGCGACTGTTGGCGACACCCATCACCGTCGTGCCACCTGCGGCGTTCGCGAAGCAGACCGCGGCCTCCACGAGCGCTCGGATGGCGTCTGGCCGGCTGTCCGGTTGTGCCTTGAAGTCCACTTGGTCGGTCTCCAAGTCGGCGGCCGGGGTCCCGTCCACGATCTGATCGAGAAGCTGCCTGAGTTCTGTGGCGCCGAGTGGCATGGCGAAAGTTTGGCAGAAGTCTGGCGGAATCGCCAGTAGTCAGGATGCCGCCAAACTCTGTCAGACTTACCGTAGGCCCACAGGCTCGTCTGACGTGTGGCCTTGCACGTCGCCGTCATCGAGCGTGGTCATCGCGATGTGACCTGGCACCAACCGCCTCACGACCAGGTGGGCGTCCCCCGGCCGCAGGCGGCCGCCGATCGGACCTTCAGCCACCCACGGAAGCGTCAGTCATGCCGATTCTCGCCCACCGGCCAGTGCCTCGAGCTCATCATGCACCACAAGCTGAGCTGTCAACCGTCTCTTGCTGTCGGCGGCGCAGTGAAGAGCGCAGCGCCGATTCGGTCGGCCGCGTCGCGCTGCATCGTTGGGGTGACGTGGCTGTAGAGATTCGTGAACAGGGTGGCGTCAGCGTGGCCGAGGCGTTCGGCGGCGACCTTCGGTGGGACACCGCTGGCGAGCATCAGCGTGGCGCTGGTGTGCCGCAACCCATGGGCCGTCAGCCTCGGCAGACCGACCTCCTCCGACAGCCGTCCCAGCAGCTTCGACAGGCCCTGCGGGTGGTACGACCCGCCGCCGGGCTTGGTGAACACGTACTCGCTCGCCACGTAGTTCTCCGCCGCCAGGCGCTCGGCCGCCTGCTGCTTGCGCTGTTGGCGGAGCATGCTCACGAGCCCGTTTTTGAGGTCGATCGTCCGCACGGCATCGCGGCTCTTGCCCTGGGAGCCGACGAGCTCGTAGCCGAGCGTGGAGGCGAACTCGACGATTCGGGCATGCCGGCGCTCGAGGTCGACGTTGTCCCAGCGAAGCCACACCAGCTCGCCGATGCGCAGACCGGCACCGAGCAGGAAGGCCCACACCGGGTAGGTCCGGTCCCCTTCGAGGAAGGCGAGGA
>JBPCMH010000108.1:0-3965 GCA_051002495.1 Acidimicrobiales bacterium | reverse complement strand
CCCTCGACCACGCTGCTGGACGGTCGCAGCGTTGACTTCGTCGCCGGGTTCGGAGTCGAGGATCCCGATGACCTCGTTCTTGAGCTGACTCCGTCGTTCGATCACGACGCCGCCATCTTCACCAACTGACCCAACGAAGGAGATCAGCCATGCCGCCTCGCAAAAAGCCGGAGCCCACGGCGCCGTCGACAATGAAGGAACTCAAAGACACGCGCTGGAAGGCCGTCGACAAGCGGCGCGGCTCGATGGACGCCTCGCAATGCAAGGACGTCATCCTCGGCTTGGTCTTCCTGAAGTACGTCTCTGACGCGTATGACGAGCGCCGCGCCGCGATCCGGGCCGACCTGGAGGCGCAGGGCATGGATGAGGACCAGATCGGCCAGCTCATCGACGACCGCGAGGAGTACGGGGGCTACGGCGTCTTCGTCGTGCCGCCGGATGGGCGCTGGGCCCACCTCTCGGCGTACGCCAAGGGCAAGCCGGCGACCCACGACCAGCCGGCCAAGAACATCGGCGAGCTGCTGGACGAGGCCACCGATCTGATCACGGGCGCCAACCCGTCGCTGCTCGGCACCCTGCCCCGGATATACAACAAGGACAACGTCGACCAGCGGCGGCTCGGTGAGCTGATCGACCTGTTCAACCGGGCACGGTTCTCCCGGCAGGGCGAGGGCCGCGCCCGCGACCTGCTGGGTGAGGTCTACGAGTACTTCCTGGAGAAGTTCGCCCGCGCCGAGGGCAAACGTGGCGGGGAGTTCTACACTCCCGCCAGCGTGGTCAAGGTCCTGGTCCAGGTGCTGGAGCCGACGCACGGGCGGGTCTACGATCCGTGTTGCGGTTCGGGCGGCATGTTCGTGCAGACCGAGCGGTTCATCTACGAGCACGATGGCGACCCCAAGAGCGTGCACATCGTCGGCCAGGAGCTCAACGAGCGCAACTGGCGGATGGCCAAGATGAACCTGGCCATCCACGGCATCGACAACAAGGGCCTCGGGAGTCGGTGGGGCGACACCTTCGTCCGTGACTACCACGCCGATCTGTCGATGGACTTCGTGATGGCCAACCCGCCGTTCAACATCAAGGACTGGCACCGCAGCGAGGGCGACGCACGCTGGAGGTATGGCGTGCCGCCGGCCGGCAACGCCAACTACGCCTGGATCCAGCACATCCTGAGCAAGCTCAACGCCACCGGACGGGCCGGCGTGGTGATGGCCAACGGGTCGATGTCGACCAACAGCGGCGGCGAGGGTGAGATCCGGGCACGCATCGTCGAGGCCGACCTGGTGTCGTGCATGGTGGCCCTGCCGACGCAGCTGTTCCGAAGCACCGGCATCCCGGTGTGCCTGTGGTTCTTCGCCAAGGACAAGGGTGTCGGGGAGCAGGGGCCCGTGGACCGGACCGGGCAGGTGCTCTTCATCGATGCCCGCGAGCTCGGCTACATGGTCGACCGGGCGGAGCGGTCGTTCACTGCCGAGGACATCGCCCGGATCGCGGACACCTTCCACGCCTGGCGCGGGACGCCGTCAGCGCAGGACAAGGGCATCGAGTATGCCGACGTCCCCGGCTTCTGCGCATCGGTGCCCCTGGCCGACATCAAGGCGGCGGGATATGCGCTGACGCCTGGGCGGTACGTCGGAGCAGCCGACGTGGCGGACGACGGCGAGCCGATCGAGGAGAAGATCGAGCGACTTACCAACGAGCTCCTCGAACACTTGGACGAATCAGCGCGACTAGACAAAGCAATCCGCGAGCAACTGGGCAGCCTGTCGTGAAGGGCATAGAAACCTTGGACGACGTTTGCTCTGCCATTGTTGATTGTGAGCACAAGACGGCCCCGATCTCCGAGCACGGCCAATATTTCGCCACCGGCACCCCGGCCATGCGGGGGAATGTCATCGACTACGAAGAGTCTCGCCCGATCAATCGAGAGACGTTCGAGGCGTGGACGAGGAGGTTGAGACCCGCTGTCGGTGACGTACTTTTGGCCCGTGAGGCGCCGGTGGGTCCGGTCGTCCGGATACCGCCTCTCGCCAACACCGCACCGGGTCAGCGCACGGTTCTGCTTCGACCGGACCCCACGAAGGTGGACACCAGATTCCTCTACTACTTCCTCACCTCACCCTTGCAGCAGGCCCGGCTCCGTGCTTCGGCGGAGGGGTCCACAGTTGCTCATCTAAATGTGGCCGATATTCGCAACTTCAAGTTACCCCAATTCCCGTCTGTGTCCGTCCAGCGGGCGATCGCGGAGGTGCTGGGGGCGCTCGACGACAAGATCGCTGCGAATCAAGCGATCTCCTCCACGACTGACGCGTTGGTAGCTGCTCTATTCTCCAGGATCTGCGTTTCGTCGGCGACCTCGTCGCTCTCTGGCATAGCGTCGGTGAACGTTACGACGGTTCAGCCGTCCCCGGGCGGCAAACTGAGGTACCTGGACATAGCGTCGGTTGGGCAAGGACGATATGAGTCGCCGGATTTGATGGAATGGAATGACGCCCCGAGTCGCGCGAGGCGAGCGGTTCAGCGAGGTGACACGGTCTGGTCAACTGTTCGGCCTAATCGTCGCTCGCACGCGTTGGTCTTGGAGAGCGACCCCATGTTTGTGGCCTCAACCGGCTTAGCTGTCCTTACCCCGCACCCAGGTCGCGTTGCTTGCCTATTCGAGTCGACACGGCGGCCCGAGTTTGAAACCTACCTCGAGAGTGTTGCGGAAGGCAGTGCCTACCCTGCCGTCAACGCCAATCGCTTCGAGCAAGCACCCGTTCCCAATCTTGAGGCGGAAGCGTGGGATGCGTTTGAATCTCTCGCAATGCCGTTGCGTGAGCGCGCGCACGCCGCAGAAATGGAGTCCGACAGGCTTGCCGTGACCCGGGACGCCTTGTTGCCGCTGCTGATGTCGGGGAAGGTCCGAGTGAAGGACCTTGAGAAGATCGCCGAGGAGGCGCTGTGACGGCACAAGCGGCTGGGTTCAGCGAGAGCCAGTGGGAGGACCGTGCTCTCGACGCCCTGGCCGAGCAGGGCTGGCGTCCGAAGCCCGGCGTCGAGATCGCCCCCGGCTCGGGGGAGCGACCGGGGTGGGACGACCTCGTCATACCCGGCCGGCTGCTCGACGCGATGATCCGGCTCAACCCCACGGTGCCCACCGACCACCTGCGGCAGGCGATGGCCGACATCCTGGCCCCGAAGTCGCAGGACGCCCTGACCGAGAACCATCGCATGCACCGGTTCCTGGTGGAGGGCTACCGCGACCTCGGGTATGTCGACACCGACGGCACCGAGCAGCACCCGACGATCCGACTGGTCAGCGAGCGGCCGGAGGACAACGACTACCTAGCGGTCAACCAGGTGCGGGTCGTCTCGGGGGAGCACGAGCGTCGCTTCGACATCGTGCTCTACCTCAACGGGCTGCCGGTCGTGGTGTTCGAGCTCAAGCAGGCGGGCGCGCGGGGGGCCGACGTCGCTTCGGCTCAGCGTCAGATCGAGACCTACGTGCGCGAGCTGCCGATGGCATTCCGCTGCCGTGTGCTCACGGTGGCCAGTGACGGGCTGTTCGCCAAGTACGGCACGCCGTTCACCCCGCTCAACCACTACTCGCCGTGGAACGTCGATGACAGCGGCACGCCCCTCGAGATCGGGCAGACCGACGCCGACGGCGACACCGCCACCGCCACCGGGCTGGACTACCTCATCGACGGAGTGGCCAACGTTGAGCGGTTCGCCCACCTGATCCGCGACTTCACGGCATACGACGAGGACGAGGACGGCCTGCACAAGCGCATCGCCAAGCCGCACCAGTACTTCGCCGTCACCAATGCCGTCGGCGCGACCGCCGACGCGGTGCGCAGCAACGGCAAGGCCGGCGTGGTCTGGCACACCCAGGGGTCGGGCAAGTCGATGGAGATGGAGCTCTACGCCAACAGGGTGATGCGCCACCCTCGGTTGCTCAACCCGACCATCGTGGTCATCAC
>JBPCMH010000107.1:0-7745 GCA_051002495.1 Acidimicrobiales bacterium | reverse complement strand
CGCCAACCCGGAAGGACCATGGGTGCGCATAGGACGATCGTGGTCAAGTGTGATGTGACCGGCGACCCACGCAGCGCTCCGGCGGGCTAACTGCCCTCGTCCAACGGACCCTCGACCAGGCCGTGGGCGACCCCGGCCGGCGCCATGTTCGTCTCGACATCATCGACGGCGACCACCACCTTGTCCATCGCCACCCGTCCGTTGTCGTCGACGCCATTCGGGCCATGGCCGCGACCGCCAGCCCGGTGGATGACACCGATCCCGGTCAACGTGACCTGGTCTCGGCAAGAACCGCGTTGGATGGGGTCACCATCGCAGCAACGCGGCGACCGGTCCGTCGAGCAGGGCAAGTCGCGGCACGACCACGATGGTCGCGTCGGTCCGCAACGCGGCCGCGATCGCCGCGTCGACCACTCTTGCGCCGGGCGGGAAGCCGGCCTGGTCGCCGACGAGTACCGGCTCGGGCGACCCGTCGTCATGCACCAGCAGCGTGTCGACCCGGCCCTCCACCAAGGCGCTCATCGTCGCGTCGGCGTCGGTTGTCGCTTGGCCGTTGGCGAGGCTGGTGCGGAGCTGGTCGGCCAACGAGACGACGTGGGCGGCGACCTGGTCGGAGAGGAGACGTACGACCTCGTCGGCGACGCCATCAGGGGAGCCGGCTTCGATCTTGACGGCCAGATCGGACACGTCGGCAGGTAATGCGTCGAAGACGAAGGCTTGGGCGCGGACGTCGCCGGCAACCGCGATCAGCTTGGCGTCGACCTTGCGGGCCAGGACCGCCACGGCGTCGGCGACCTCGTGCGCGTTGCGCTCCCAGGTGTTCTCGGCTCGCTGCTGGAACCGTCGCTGCGACCATCCGCCCGAGTGTCCGCGGTGGATGTGCTCGGTGTCGCCGTCGACCGTCTCGGTGCCTAGGACGGTGCCGCCGTCGAACGCGGTCAGGTCCGCGCCGGCTCGGTCGGTCTCCACCACCACGTGCGGGATGACCCGCGCTCTGACCTCGAGCAGCGGCGCCAACCGCGGCAACGGGCCCTCGTGCACCATCGGCTGGCGGATCGGTTCCTCGAGGAACTCGACCAGGCTCGGCCCACCCCGACCATGCACCACGATCAGCGCCTCGCCGTCATCATGGTCGACACCCGCGATCAGATCGTCGGCCGCCGCCAACTCGCTCTCATCCCAGCCCGCCAGCTCCCGGCGCGCGTTGGTCCATTCGACTTCGAAGCGGTGCACTGAGTCGGTCCGGTTGCTGGGCGCCGGCAACGCGACCGTGAAGAACCAGTCGGCGGCGTCCACCAGCGCGCGCAGATCGTCGTGCGCGCTCACCACGACCGCACCCTTCGTGCGCATCCGGAACGAGCGTCATCGGCCGACGCCCAGCCCGGGGCCGGCGGGCTCAGCGAGCCGTCGTTGCCAGTTGTTGTCAAGATCCCTCCCAGGTGTTCGAGGCACAGCATCGAACGCGGGGTCCGGGCGAGAACGCTGAACCCCAACCGTACCCCGCACATCATCCCCACGTTTCGCGACTAGGTAACCCGCCGCCAAGCGCCGAGCGGCCGGGGGCGTCAAGATGGGTCTCGTGCGACTACAACTGCGACTCAGCTCAATGGCCGATCGGCTCCGGGCCAGCCTTTTCTTCGTCCCGATGGTCGCGGTCATAGGTGCCGTGCTCGCCGGGTTCGTCAGCTTGGCCGTCGACCGGCACCTCGACGAGCAGCCCAAACTGCCGCTCGGGTTCACCTCGACCGTCGCCAGCGCCCGGGTGGTGCTGAGCACCATCGCGGGCGCCACCATCACCTTCGCCGGCATCGCCTTCTCGGTCTCGCTGCTGATCATCCAGCTCGCGTCGAGCCAGTACTCACCCCGCGTGATGCACACCTTGTTCCGCGACCCGTTCAACAAGCGGGTGATGGCCCTCGTGGTCGGCACGTTCACCTACTGCCTGATCGTGCTCCGCTCGGTCCGGTCTCCCCTCGAAGACGACGGACGGGCGGTCATCCCGAACATGTCGGTCGCGGTCGCCGTGCTGCTCGGCATCGTCACGATCCTCGCCATCGTCGCGTTCATCAACCACAGCGCCCATGCCATGGACGTCAGCGAGATCCTCGCACGCGTGCGCCACGAAGCCACCGCTCGCGTGCGCGCCGAGTGGGCACCGGCTGACCCCGAGCGCACGACAGCGGGTGATGCACCGTCGCTCGGCGCACCCTGCTTGGTGGTGCGCTTCGACCGGAGCGGTTGGGTACAGCAGATCGACCGCGACGCGATCCTTCGAAGCACACCCGCTGAGTCGACGTTGCAGCTCGACACGTTCCCTGGCCGGTACGCGATCGAAGGAACACCGCTGTGCACGCTGTCCCCGCCACCGGCCAATCCCGACGACATCGAGCGGCACCTCCGCGCCGCCGTCGCGGTCGGCAGTACCCGCACTCTGCAACAAGACGTCTCCTACGGGCTCCGCCAGCTCGCAGACGTCGCCGTCAAGGCGCTGTCGCCCGGCATCAACGACCCCACCACCGCCCAGGACGCCATCTTCCACACCAGCGCCGTCCTCGCCGAGTTCCTCCAACGAGACCCGCCACCGCGGGTGCAGCACGGAACCGAAGGCCAGCGGCTCGTTATCGCCCAACAACCGAATCATGCCGACCTCATCGCCCTCGCCTTCAACGAGACCCGCCGGGCGGCGGCCGCGCACCCCACCGTGTGCGTCTACCTGCTCGAAGCACTCCATCTACTGAAGGAATCGCTGCACGATCGCGGCCTCGACGACCGGATCGAGATCCTCGCCGGCCAGGCACGTCTCATCGTCGAAGGCTGCGAGGCCGCGAACTCCCTGCCGGCCGACTTGGACCTGGTGCGACGAGCTTTCGCCAAGCGCTTCGATCCGACCGCACAAGGCTGACCCCGCCTGGTGGCGCTACCGTGGCATCGCTCAGTTGCGCGCCTGGTCGAGTTCGGACGACGCGAGGCTTCCTTCGATGACGCCGCGCGCGACGTCGGCAAGGCGGAGGTTGTGGTTGCGGGCGTGGCCGCGCAACGTCTTGAAGGCCTGATCCATGTTGAGCCCGAGTCGTTCGCCGACTATCCCCTTGGCTTGTTCGATGACGACCCGGCTGTTGAGCGCGAAGTTCAGTTGCTCATTGACGGCCTGCGCTTCCGAGGCGGCCCGGTGCGACAGGATGGCAATGGTCGCAACATCGGCGAGCCCCTGGGCCGCCTCGACATCATGTTGACCCATCTCACCGGGCTGAATGTGAAACAGGTTGAGCGCCCCGATGACGGTGCCGCGCAGGCGCATCGGTAACGCGTGGACTGAATGGAATCCAGCCTGGAGCGCTTCGGCTGCGAATCGCGGCCAACGGCCGTTGACGCTCGCCAAGTCCTGGTTCACGACCGGTTCGCCCGTTCGGTAGCAGTCAAGGCAAGGGCCTTCCTGGGCCTGCAACTCGAACAACTCCAACACGCGCATCGCCTCGCTCGATGAGGCCATCCCGCGAAGCTCGCCATCGGGCGCGACGAGCATCAGCCCTGCGGCGTCGACGTCGAGCACTTCCACGCAACGGTCGGCGAGCAACGTCAGCACCTCGACCACGTCGAAGTCGGCGACGAGCGTGTCGGCAAGCTCGACGAATGTTCTCGCGAGTAGTGCTTCTCTAGTCATCGGATCTCCAATCACCTCGACCGCGATCCTTGGCCATCGGCAGTCGGAGCGCGACCACAACGCCCATGCTACAACCGCCGAGAGCGTTCCGCGCGAGCGAAGCGAACGGACCTCACACCTTGGCGTCCTTCTCGCCGCTCCGGTCGTCGAAACGTAGCACTCGCCCGACTACGGCCTGCGCGACTCCGGTGAGCGGGCGGTCGTTGCCGAAGGCGTAGGCGCGCAGTCGGATCAGCGCATGAGCGACACTGACCTCGAGCTGGGCGGCGACCATGCCCGAGGCCTGATGCACGACGTACTGGAACTCCGCGCCCGTTTCGAGCTCGGCTGCCAGTCCTCCGGCAGGCGCGTCGGCTTGCAGTACAAGCAGGGCTTGGGCGGCGACATCGGCCATGACGAGCGCGTCAGCGTGCTGGTCATCGGTGAGAGGGCCCGCCACATCGCGGTACAGGTTTAGTGCCCCCAGTCGCACCGCTCCGACCTGCAGCGGGAAGCCAAATATCGCTCCGACTCCGGCCGCCAGGGCAGGTCCGCGGAATGCCAGCCATCGCGCCGCGCTCGGGCGGGCCAAATCGGGCTCGAGCACCGGCCGGTCCTTTTGGTAGGCGTCCACGCACGGGCCTTCACCGAGGTCGTACTGCAAGTGCTCGATGAGGTCGCTCACGTCGTTGGAGGTGCACACCGACCCACGGGGCACGTCGCCGGACATCAGCATGATCCCGGCTCCGGTCATGTCCGTGCTCTCGGCGCACACCTCACAGAGGCGCTTCGTCTCCATGCCGGGTCCGCCACCGTCGGCGAGCCGCTCGAGAATCCGAAGCCGCCGCTCACTTGCCACGACTCACCGGCCGCCACCCGGGTCGTGCGGGCCGACAGGGCCGCCCACGGCGGTGTCGGCCTCCCTGGTACGACCGCCCTCCGGGGCGGGGTGGTCGCGGGCACCGACCCGGTCCGGGATGCCCGGACTCGGGGCGGGCGCAATCGCCGGTTGGTTCGCCCGTTCTTCTGCGGGGACAGCGACCCAGGTGCCAAGCGCCGCCGCCGAGCCACGGGCGTGGGTGACGCCAACTTCGCGCGTGGTGGTCACGTAGGTTAAACCGCACACGTCGAGCACACGCCGGGCGCACCTCGACGGAGACCGCAACGTCAGCGAGCGCGACTGCCGCCCAAGCCGCGTTCGCGTCCCGACGATGATGGCCAGTGTCGCCGCGCCCAGGAACTCAACCGCGCTCAGGTCGACGACGACATCGGCACCATCAAGACGCTCGGCGCTGGCCATCCGCTCGCATAGCTCGGCGACCGTCGAAACGTCATGCTCGCCGGTCAACCAGACGACTGTGACGTCCGCCTCGATGTCGACGTACGACATCCCGACCTGATAACCCGCTGGCACCTGTGACGAACCGTTGGCAGCCATCTGCCCTCCTGGCGAACTTGCGCTGCAAGATCACGCGCTACCAGGGTCCGGAGCATCGCTCCCGAGCCAACCGACGTCGGCCCAACACGTACGGGAACATTTCGTGTCCCTCAGACAGTACACCCAAGACGGCAGGACGCGCCGAAGCGGCGAACTCGGGCCTGATGCGCGACGCTGGGATCATGCTCCGGAGCCAGAAGGTCGATCAGGTCGGTGTGAGGTCGATGGCCGACACCCCTGACCAACGCTTCATCCCTCTCCGCCGGCGCGACGTCGTCGAACTCTGTCTCGCCGATGGCGACTTCGACGCAGAGAACCGCACACACTTCGAGGAGCTGTGCCGGCTGCTGGCCGCGGTGTTCCACTTCGAGTACCACGAGGTGCTTGAACGGCTCAAGGACGCCTACGTCCACTTCAGCGCCGATCGTGACACCGAGATCGTCCGCGCCCTTTCCGCCGAGGAACGGCGCCAGGCCCACCGCGACCTGGTGGCCGAATTGCGTCAACTCCTTGACGCGGCCAACTACGAGGAGGTGACCGAGGGTGACCTCGACCTAGCCCTGGAAGCGGAGTCGCTTCTCGAGGTGCGGCTGCACGTCGACTTCGACGACTTCGAGGACGTGGCCTTCTTCCGCCGCGGCGGCCGCGCCCGGCACGAGACCGTACGCCGGCTGGTCGTGTTCAAGCGCGACATCGAGTTCGTGAACTACGACCGCGTGCTGATCTACGTGCACTTCAAGGACCGGTCGCACTTCGAAGCCCAGGGCCGCGACCCCGATGCGTTGCCGTTCGTCCCCGGAGCCACCATCCTCAAGCTGTTCCAGGACGTGCCCCGCCCCGACCTCGAGATGCTCTTTCCCAACACCGAGGTGCGCATGCGTCCGGTCGACAAGCTCATCATCGGCGTCCCCGCCGTCGTGGGCGGAGCCGTCGTAGTGGCCACCAAGCTGCTGGCGTCGCTGGGCGTGCTGCTCGTGCTGCTGGGCGTGTGGCTGGGAGTGTCAGATGCCACCGTCCAGGTTGATCAAGCCCAGCTGGTCGGCCTCGGCGCTGGTCTGGGCGCCATCGGTGGGTTCCTGTTCAAGCAGTTGACCAAGTTCAAGAACCGGAAGATCCGGTTCATGAAGACCCTGGCCGACAACCTGTACTTCAAGAACCTCGACAACGACTCCGGAGTCATCCACCATCTCCTCGACCAAGCCGAGGAAGAAGAGACGAAGGAAGCCATCCTGGCCTACTGGTGGCTGCTGACCCACGGGCCCCGGTCTGTCGCCGTGCTCGATCGGGAGCTGGAGGACTGGCTGGGCGGCCACTGCGCCAGCCGGCCCGATTTCGAGGTGGACGACGCCGTGGCCAAGCTGGACCGGCTCGGTCTGGTGAAATCCGACGGGGAGCTGCGCCGGGCCGTGGACTTGGAGGAGGCCAAGTCGGTCGTCGACCGTCGGTGGGACGCCTACTTCACCTTCGATGACACAACGGCCCCGCGCTGACGAGACGCTTTCTCACGATCCCGTCCACGATGAACCTGTCACAGGGGTCTGGGACGATCGGGCGCATGGCCATCTGTGACATCTGCAACCAAGAAATGACCTCCGGCGAGTCCTGTACGGTTGAGGCGCTCCACCGACACGGCGAGCCCTTCCCCGCATTCACCTACGGCCACGATCCCGGCTGGCGTGCGACCATCGGGCGCTGCGGCGACTGCGGTACCGAAGTCGGTGGCTTCCATCACCTCGGCTGCGACGTGCAGCGGTGCCCTGGCTGCTGCGGGCAGCTGATCTCCTGCTGCTGCGACTGGGACGAACCTCGCCCCCGCGCGAGTGCGCCCACGCGCCGTTCCGGCGACACCAGATGACCTCAGCTCGCTCAACGCGTTCGTGGAACACTGCGACGCCGACGGGTTGGCGCTCCAGTTCGAACCTGCCGACTTCTTTTACCTAGGACGGACCATCGCCGGCACACACGGACCCGAGCTGTTCCTCTACTCCTACGAACCCGAGGCACGCCGCGGCTTCGCCCCGCTCGCGCTCGACGCGTCCGCCAGGCCCTTCGTCACCCGCCCGGACCGGCGGTATCGCCATGGCTTCCGCTGGACACGGGTGTCCCCGTTCTATGCGTTGGCCCGCGCGGGCATCTATCCCAGGCCACTCGCCGAGGTTGCGTTCAACGGGGGCGGGCACCCAAAACGAGATTCCTCAACCACGTTGGGCTCAACCGGGGTACGTTGTGCTTGATACGGGGATTTATCCCTTAGAGACCACGACCGTGACAAGGTGCAGCTCGTGAAGGCCCTGACGGTACGGCCGGGACACGCGGGCTCCGCCGCCGTCACCGACATCGACGAACCACCTGAGACCGACGGGTTCGTGCTCGTCGAGACGCTGGCGGTCGGGGTGTGCAGCACCGACCGCGATATCTGCGACGGCTCCTACGGCTCGGCTCCCGCCGGCGAGGACCGCCTGGTGATTGGCCACGAGTCGCTGGGCCGTGTCCTGCAGGCACCCGACAGCACGGGGTTCGCCGTCGGCGACCTGGTCGTGGGCATCGTCCGCCGACCCGACCCGGTGCCGTGCCCCAACTGCGCGATCGGCGAGGGGGACATGTGCCGCAACGGCCGCTACACCGAACGGGGCATCAAGGACCGCCACGGCTACGGCTCACAGCGCT
>JBPCMH010000106.1:0-4755 GCA_051002495.1 Acidimicrobiales bacterium | reverse complement strand
TGGCAAGAGAGCGCACGACGCTTCCCAACGCTATTCGGTCTCAACTTCTTCCACAGCCGCCGCAGAAGCCCCAGATGCACGCCGGTGGGCGGGCACCGGTCAGGGCGGGCGCCGGTCAGTTCAGGCGCAGGTCAGGCGTCGGTGTCGGTCGAGGCGTCGGCCGGGGTTTGGGCCTTGGCCTTCGCATCGGCCCCGCTCTCGCTCCTCGTCGGACCAAGCAGCAGACCGGCGGCCTCGTTCTCGGCTCGGAACGACTGATAGACGCGCAACATCGTCTGCTTCTGGTCCTCGGTGATCCACGGATCGCGCAGCAGCGCGCCCTCGAGGTCTTCGTCGCCGCCTCGATCCTCAAGGATCCCAGCCTGGACATAGAGCGTCTCGGCGGAGATGCGAAGGGCCTTGGCGATCTGCTGGAGGATCTCCGCCGATGGCTTGCGGAGCCCGCGCTCGATCTGGCTGAGGTACGGGTTCGAGATGCCAGCCAGGTCAGACAATCGGCGCAACGACAGCCTCGAGTTGTTGCGCTGCTCACGAATGAACTTGCCGAGTTCGGCCAAGCGGTCACCGGGGTCGGCCATGGCCCCCACGGTACGGCACGCGAACTGCCGCGAGCGAAATGCTTACTTCAGTAGCGTGTCGACGGTGGCGGCGCCAGACTTGTATCGCCGCACGATCTCGGCCTGCAAGGTGTCGATCACCTCGAACACCGCCCGGCGCTGGGCCGACGTGGTGCTCTCATACGCGGCGAGCCGGTCAGCAAAGCCGGTCACCGCGGCGTCGTCGAGGTCGGGCAGCCTCGACAGGTCGGCCGAACGAGCCACCTCAGCGGCTTCCCGACGGATCTCCTCGGTGTCGGCGTCGTCAGGGGCCAGCAACGTCGGAAGCCGACCGAAACCCTCGGGACGGCTGTGACCGCCGAAGAGATCACCGTGCTGCAGGAGCTCAACCAACTCCGACGCGGTGGTCGGACCCTCTCCGCGGCTCCGGCGCTCGAGCTCCGCGCCGATGATGTCAAGGCGTCCCTGCACCAGCCGCCGCGCGTAGGACAGGGCGACCTCAACCGCCTGGCACTCGGTGCGGCGGGCCCGCACATCATCCATGGGAAGGTCCTCGATCCCGGCCAGATAGTCGGCGTCGAGGATCGTTTCGAGACGCGCTGATGCCATAGCCAAGATCGTACCGGCATAGGGTCGCCCGGATGGTCCCGACCGTTGAACTCGAGGCGTTGGTGTTCGACTTTGACGGCCTCGTCGTCGACACCGAGCGACCCGAGCTCGAGGCGTGGCAGGCGGTCTACCGCGACTACGGCGTCGGCCTGACGCTGGACGAGTGGGCTCACTGCATCGGCACCGTCGACGCCTTCGACCCCCACGAGCGACTTGAGGAACTCCTCGGTCGGGGGCTCGACCCCGAGGCCGTCAGCGCAGCCAGGCGAACCCACTACGCCCGTCTATCTGCTGACCTGGCCGTTCTCCCCGGTGTGCTGGATTGGCTGACGATGGCTAAGGCCCGCGGCCTGCGGGTGGCCGTGGCATCAAGTTCGCCGCCGTCGTGGGTCGAGCGCCACCTCACGCAATTCGGTCTGATCGATCGGTTCGAGCACCGGTCCTGTTATGACGGAACGTGCCCGCCCAAGCCAGCCCCCGACCTGTACACAAACGCGGTGACCGCCCTCGGCGTGGAGCCGACTGCTGCGCTGGCGCTGGAGGACTCACCGAACGGAGCGCGTGCGGCCAAGGCGGCCGGGCTGTGGTGTGTGGCAGTTCCCCACGACCTGACCCGGGATCTCGATCTCTCCATGGCCGACGCCGTCATCGACTCGCTGGCGGCAATCGATCTCGATGGCGTCGTCGAACTGCTCAGCCGGTCTCGGTCAGCTCCGCAGTAGCTGGCGCGGCGGCGCGCTGGGCCTGCAAGTGAGCGGTGATCCCTTCGGCGGCCGTGGCTGGGGCGAGGCGGTCGCCCTGCGCGAACTCGCACTTGATCTTGGTGAGAAAACTCAGCTCAGCCACCCGGGTCACGTTCTCAGCCCGCACCGCCCACCCGAGCGCCTTGCCCGTCGAAACAATGGCGGCGGCGAGCGCGTCGCTGTCGCCCGGAACCTTGACCGAGTTCATGTCGAGAACCAGTTGAGACGCACCAGCCTCAATCATCCCGTTCACCGGCCATGGGCCTTCACCGAACCGGCTGGCAGCCACCCTGGCCCCGAGGCTGGTCAGGTCTTGCACGGCCCAAAGCGCGGTGCGGTCCTCGTCGCCGAACACCTCGGCGTCGACTTCGACCACGAGGTCCTCCATGGACAACTCCGCGTTGCGAAGCGACGCGTACATGTTCCGGGCCAGGCGCTCGTCCAACAACGACGCCGTGACGGGCACGATCAGCGTCAGGGCCGAACCTGCATCTCGCCACTGGGCGACGTCGCTGGCCACCCGTTCGAGTAACTCGAATCCGAGGTCGGGCCACCGGTCCCAGATGTCGGCTGGCGTGAGGCTGGCGCCGTCGCCGGTGCTCACCACGGGGGAGACCGCGGTGATGCGGCCGTTCGACAGGTTCATCACCGGCCGGTACAGCAACCGCAGGCCGCCGTCGGCGGCCGCGCCCGTGGAAGTGCCAGGGTCCATACCTGGGTATCGGCAGATCAGGGCCAGACCTGCAGCCGGAAGGCGAAGGACCGGCCGGCAGATCCTCGCCGCCGCACCGCAGCCACGACAACGGCGCTGATCTGGTCGAGTGGAATTGATCCGTAGGTCCGCGAGTCGGTCGAACTTGCCCGGTTGTCGCCCTCGATCGCCACATGACCTTTATCGACGATGGCTGGCTCCCCGGCCAACTCAGCCCAACCCCCGGCTATCGCCCGAACGCGTTTGATGACGTTTCGCCCCGACGGGTCAGCGACGACGACAACGCGGCCAACCGAAATCGGCCGGGTTCGGAGCCACCGAGGCGCGACCACGACAAAATCGCCAGCCTCCAGCGCCGGCTGCATGCTGTCGCCCTCGACCCGAAGCACGAGTCGCCGGGCGGTAGCAATGGCGCCGCCGACCGCGGCTACCCCGACGAGCACCGCGGGTAGCGGCGGGCCGGACGGGGTAGGTCGGTTGGCAAGCGGTCCGATAGGTTCGCGACGTTTCATGAGAGACCGACGATCGAGAGGAGCAACGGATGCGTTTTTTCCGCACCGTGCACGCCCACTGCGACATTCCGTGTGGGATCTATGACCCCGAGCAGGCCCGCATTGAGGCCGAGTCCTGCCTGAAGATCATCCAGAAGTACCACGCATCGGACGACGAGGTCTTCCGGGCCCGTTGCATCGGCGTGAAGGAAGAGCGCGCCGAGTTGGCCAAGCACCACATCGACGTGCTCTGGAGCGACTACTACAAGCCAGAGAAGCACGACGGTGATCATCCCGACATCGCCAGCATCTTCAAGCAGGCCGCCTCGGCTTGTTCTGATGTGAAGCGCACCGTCGACGAGGCCGCGGCCACCAAGTTGCTCGGCCTCATCGATCAGATCGACTCGTTCTGGAAGGCCACCAACGGCCCAGCCGACACCCGCGTCTGAGGGCGTTACGCTCCGCCCATGGCGGCCCGACCGAACGTGTTGATGATCCTCACCGATCAAGAGCGCTACCCGCCCGCCTACGAAGGCGACGAGGTCACCCGCTTCCGACGTGAGCGCCTTGGCGCCCGAGAGCGGTTGCGGGCACACAGCATCGAGATGCACAGCCACTACACCGCGTCGACGGCCTGCCAGCCGAGTCGAACCTCGCTCTTCACCGGTCAGTACCCGTCCCTGCACGGCGTGACCCAGACCAACGGCCTGGCCAAGTTGGCCAACGACCCGGCAGCCACCTACCTCGACCCTGACACCGTGCCCACGATGGGCGATTGGTTCAGAGCCGCTGGCTACCGCACCTTCTACCGGGGCAAGTGGCACATCTCCCATGCCGACCTTCCGGCCCGCGGTCACGCAGGACTGAAGACCAGCGACGCGGCCGGCGTGGTGTTCGACGACGCGGTTGACGCCTACCTGCGCGCTGATCGCCTGGATCCGTTCGGGTTCAGTGGTTGGATCGGCCGCGAGCCCCATGGCGCGGATCCGGCCGACTCTGGATATGCCAGAGACGAGATCTTCGCCACCCAGGTCAGCGACCTGTTCGGCCGCCTGGGCGATGGCGGCGACGACGATCCGTGGTTGGCCATCGCCTCGTTGGTCAACCCCCACGACATCGTGTTCGCCGGAATGGCGTGGGAGGCACTGGGCATGGCGACCCCAGACGACTCGGTTCCAGGCGGACCGCCCGCGCCTTCCCAGGACGACTCACTCGACGACCGGCCGGGGTGTCATCGGGCGTGGCGAGACGTGTGGACCAAGATGCTCTGGGAGCAACAGCCCGATGCGAGCCACCGCAGCTTCTACTTGTGGCTGCATGAAGTCGTCGACCGGGCGATCGACCGAATCCTCGACAGCCTGGCCGCATCGCCGTTCGCGGATAACACCATCGTGGTCTTCAGCTCCGATCACGGCGAGATGCTCGGTGCCCACGGCGGCCTGCTGCAGAAGTGGCACAACGCCTACGACGAAACCATCCGCGTGCCGCTGGTGATCTCCGGTCCCGGGATCGAGCCGGGACAGATCGACATCGCGACCAGTCATGTCGATCTCCTTCCGACGCTCCTCGGTCTCGTCGGTGCCGATGTACGAGCCGCGGCGGACGTGGTCGCCCGCACGCACGTGGAAACTGCGGCGCTACCC
>JBPCMH010000105.1:0-4778 GCA_051002495.1 Acidimicrobiales bacterium | reverse complement strand
CCATCTGATGGTGGTGTTCGGCGACGACCGCCCCGAGGAAGTCACCGACATGCGTCGCTGGGTGACCGGCGAGGTTGTGGCATCGACGTTTGACCGGCCGTCGGACGAGCACACGATCGTCGCCGAGCTCGCCATCGAGCGGGCCAAGCGCTTGGTCGAGTTGGGCCAAGACGTTGTGATCATCCTCGACGGCATCACTCGACTGGCCAGGGCCTACAACCTGTCGGCGCCGGCCTCCGGTCGCTTGACCTCCGGTGGCATTGATCAGGCTGCGATCTACCCCCCGAAGAAGTTCTTCGGGGCCGCCCGCAACGTCGAAGAGGGCGGGTCGCTGACCATCCTTGCCACCGCGTTGGTCGAGACTGGCTCCCGGGCTGACGACGTCATCTTCGAAGAATTCAAGGGGACCGGTAACATGGAGCTCCGCCTCGACCGAAAGTTGGCCGAGCGGAGGGTCTACCCGGCCATCGATGTGAACGCCTCGTCCACTCGGCACGAGGAGCTCTTGTTCGATGGTCGGAAGCAGCTCGATCTTGTGTGGCGGCTGCGACGGGTGCTCAACGGCCTGGCCGATGACGGTTCCTCGGCGAAGTCGCTCGAGCTCCTGATGGAGAAGATCAAGACAACCACCAGCAATGACGAGTTCTTGGCCGAAGTGGCCAAGGCCCAGGGCACGATGTAGGAGTAGGAGACACCATGAAGGCTGAGATCCATCCCAAGTACGACGACGCAGTCGTCCGGTGTTCGTGTGGCAACACGTTCACCACTCGCTCCACGAGCGACGAGATGCACGTCGAACTCTGCAATGAATGCCATCCCTTCTACACGGGCAAGCAGAAGCTGGGTGACACGGGCGGCCGCGTCGAGCGGTTCCAGCGTCGCTACGGTGCGCGCAAGGGCAAGTAGACCAAACCGATCACCGGACAACCCCGGCCCTCTGGCCGGGGTTGTTCCGCGTCTGCGATCGGTGTGACCATGCGTTCTGACGTGGCTGCTTCCACCCATGACCCTGGCCGCCGGCAGGCCCTGCTGCAGGCAAAACTGCGCGGCTTGGCTCGCAGTCGACTGGGCGCGTCCGTTGACCAGGCCCTTCCGGCCGCGTTGCCTTGGGGGAGCGCGCTGGCCGTCGACGGCACGGCCTGGGTGCTCGCTGAGGACGAGGCCCCGCGCTCCCTCGGTCCTGCGCTGGCCTGGGCGCTGGCCCAATCGGCACAGCGGCTGGTGCTCATTGTCACCGACGGGGCCGGGCAAGTGGCCCGCCAAGCCTCGTTCTTCGAGTTCCCCGTCGAGGTCCTCAAGGCCGAGGGCAGAGACCTGCAGGCCGTCTCGGCGAGCGCGACGCCGGCCGAGCCGCCTCTGCATGCCGACGCCCGGTCATTCGAGACCGACATCGAGCGTGCCGGCGCTGAGGTAGTCATCGAGCACGGGCGCCTCCTCGGTGAGGTCAAGGGCCTGGAGGTGGCCAGGGTGGAGGTCGGCCCAGACGGCGGCGCGGTGCTCGGCGTTGGTGTGGGCAAGCACGACCGCGATGCGCATCAAATGGTCGGCCGAAGCGACCCTGCCGGGCGCCTGTTCGAAGTGGTGCGGACCGTCGTGGAGCACCGGGTTCCGGACGGCCAGGGTCACGCGGCCTACCACTTGGCCTCTGAGCGGTGGCTGCGGTGGGTGTTGGTGCGTCACCCCGGCGAGGTTGGCGCGACTCGCCTTCACGTGGTGCCGAGCACCGTTCCCCGACACGACCTGCGCAGCCCCGCGCCGGCGCCCGCGGCTGGCGTCGACGGCGCCGGGAACTCCGTCCTCGTGGTCTGCTCGACCGGCGTCGACCTGGGCTTCGTGCCTGCCGCGGTCGATGCTTGGCAGGTCGATGGGCGCAAGCCCCGCCTCGTACTCGCCGTGCCCCAGGGCGACGACCATCGAGTGACACTCGAGTTGGCGGCCGTCCTTTCGGTCCCGGCCGAGATCGTCGCCGTCAGGGCTGACTGGCGCGCCATCTAGCCTTCCGTCGGTGCTCGAACGCCTGGCCGAACTCGAAAAGGAGTATGAAGACGTCCTCGTTCGTTTGGCTGATCCGTCGGTGATTGGCGATCGAGAGCGCTATGTCGTCGAGGCCAAGCGGCACAAGGAACTTGAGCCGATTGTCCTGGCCTATCGAGAGTTCGCCCGAGCGGTCGACGATCTCTCCGTCGCCAGGGAGATGTTCGGGGACACGGCTGGCGACGACCGAGAAGTGCTGCGCGACGAGATCAACGCGGCGGAGGCGTCGATGGAGCGACTCGAGGCCGAGCTCAAGGTGTTGCTCCTTCCTCGTGACCCGAACGACGACAAGAACGTCATCGTCGAGATCCGGGGCGCGGAGGGCGGCGACGAGGCCAACTTGTTCGCCGGTGACCTGTTCGAGATGTATCGCCGGTACGCCGACAAGCGCCCGGCGTGGAAGATCGATGTGATGGAGGCCGACCCGGCGTCGATCGGTGGGTACAACCAGATCACGTTCATGGTCAAGGGCGACGGCGCGTGGAGCAGGCTGAAGTTCGAGGCGGGCCCGCACCGGGTGCAGCGGGTGCCGGCCACGGAGAGCCAGGGGCGGATCCATACGTCGTCGGCCACCGTCACGGTGCTGCCCGAAGCGGCGGAGATCGACGTCGCCATCGATCCCAACGACCTCGAGATCGACGTGTATCGATCCTCGGGCCCGGGTGGGCAGTCGGTCAACACCACCGACTCTGCAGTGCGCATCACCCACAAGCCGACTGGGATCGTCGTGGCGATGCAGGACGAGAAGAGCCAGATCCAAAACCGGGCCAAGGCACTTGTCGTGCTCCGGTCACGACTGCTCAAGGCCGAGCAGGATCGGCAGACGGCCGAGTTGTCGGACACCAGGCGCAGCCAGATCGGCGGTGGTGGCCGGTCGGAGAAGATCCGCACCTACAACTTTAAGGAGAATCGGGTCACCGAGCATCGGATCAACCAGACCTGGTACAGCCTCGACAAGATCCTGGGCGAGGGCGCGCTCGACGAGGTGACCGACGCGCTGATTACCGAAGAGCGCAGCCGGCAGCTGGCGGGTGGCAGTGAGTGAGACGACGCCGGGTTTCCTCCCGCGGGCCGCTCGTACCCGGTGGGAGGACTTGCTGGTCGAGGCTGAAGCCGCGCTCCCACCCGTTGAGGCCCACCGGATCTTGGAGCAGGTGTCCGGTCTGAGCCGCTCGGAGATGGTCGTCGGCCTTGGCGACCCGGTGCCCGAGCGGGTGATCCCGTACTTCCGGGAGAAGGTGGCTCGACGGGCGGCGGGAGAGCCGCTCCAGTACGTGCTCGGGAGTTGGGCTTTCCGCTCGCTCGATCTGATGGTTGATCAGCGGGTGCTCATCCCAAGGCCCGAGACGGAGTTTGTGGTCGAGGAGGGTATTCGGGCGCTCAAGGCGTGCCCGGACGCCGAGGCGCCCGTGCTTGTCGATCTTGGTACCGGATCAGGGGCCATCGGCCTGTCGTTGGCGGTCGAAATCCCGACGGCCGAGGTGTGGGCCACCGACCGCTCGTCGGAGGCCTTGGACGTGGCCAGAGCCAACTTGATCGGGATCGGTACCTTCGCCGCTACTCGTGTCCGCTTGGTCGAGGGATCTTGGTATGGCGCACTGCCCCAGGTCATCCGCGGGCGGGTCGCGATGATCATCTCCAACCCGCCGTATGTAGCCGACGGCGAGGACCTTCCCGAAGAGGTGGGGTACTGGGAGCCAGCCTCCGCGCTGCGGGCCGGGCCCGACGGTCTCGACGACGTTCGGGTCATCGTTGACGGCGCGCCACACTGGCTGGTCGACGGTGGCGCCCTGGTTGTGGAGATCGCCCCGTCGCAGGCAGGGTCGGTCGTCGACCTCGCTCGCGCCGCGGGGTTCGGCTCGGCGGACGTGAAGCCAGATCTCACGGGACGGCCGAGAGTGCTGGTGGCCCGATGACCGACGTTGTCTCCGCCGCCGGCCGCGATCGTTCTGGTGCGGTCGCGAGAGCCGCGCAGGCCCTCCGCGATGGAATGGTGGTCGCCATCCCCACCGATACCGTCTACGGCTTGGCCGTCGACCCGACGAAGCCTGGCGCGACCGACGCGATCTTTGCTGCGAAGGGGCGTCCCCGGTCGGTCGTTCTTCCCGTGCTCGTGGGTGATGTGGACGACGCATCTCGGCTGGCCGTGGTCACCGAGGAAGCCCGACGGTTGATGGTGGCCTTCTGGCCCGGCGCGTTGACGATCGTCTTGCGCAGAGCGGACGGCGTCGACTTCGACCTTGGCGACGAGGGGCTCACGATCGGCCTGCGCATGCCCGCAGACCCCGTGGCGCGGGCGGTGTGCATCATGGTTGGGCCGATCGCCACCACCTCCGCGAATCGGCATGGCGGGTCAACCCCGGCTGACGCGGCCAGCGTGGCCAAGGTGCTCCGGCAAGGGGTCGCGCTGGTCGTCGATGACGGGCCGCGGTACGGCCAGCCCTCGACGGTGGTGGATTGCTCCGGGGATGACACTCGTATCTTGCGCGAGGGAAGCGTCTCTTGGGACGAGATCACCGCCGCACTCGCAGCCGAGCCCGGGTGAGCCGAACTCAGCGCAGGGTGAGCGTGCCGCCCGTGATGCTTGCCGGTCGGCCCACCCCATCGTCAACGAGGAGCGCCTTCATCTGATCCGGGTCTGAGGTGTTGGCCCAGGTGCGTGCACCAGCGGGCGTGCGGCAAGCCACCAGACCAACTTCTGGGGCGCTGTCTCGGTCGTGCATCACCGTGTAGGCCTCCACGGT
>JBPCMH010000104.1:0-2849 GCA_051002495.1 Acidimicrobiales bacterium | reverse complement strand
GCGGCTATCGTCGAAAAGACCAACCGCAGTGATTTGTGCTCCGGGATCACCGGCATCAACGGGTGGAGGTGGCGGCCGGTCAACTCTCTCGATCCGGCGCGCATCCCAGGCGGGTCATCGTCGGGTTCGGCGGTCGCGGTGGCTGAGGGCACCGCCGATGTCGGGCTCGGCACCGACACCGGGGGATCGGTGCGCATCCCGGCCGCGTGCTGCGGGATCGTTGGCCTCAAGACCACCTGGGGACGGGTGCCCCTCGACGGCGTCTGGCCACTGTCCCCATCGCTCGACACCGTCGGTCCCCTGGCCGCGGACGTCGATGGGATCGTCGTCGGCATGCGGCTGTTGGTGCCCGAATTCGCGCCCGCGTCGGAGCCGGCGCGCACGATCGCCCGCGTTCGCGTCGCTGGTGTCGACCCGTCGGTTGACGTGGCGATCGACCTCGCCCTCCGCCGTGCCGGGTACGCGGTGGACGATGTCGAGGTGCCGGGCTGGGAGGAGATCGGCGGACCGTTCTTGTCGATCATCGCTGGTGAGGCATGGCGATCGAACGCGGATGTCGTCGCCGACGGCCGCGATCGCATCGGGGCCGACGTGCTCGCTCTGCTGGATCTGGGCGCCACCATCGACGACGATCAACTGGAAGAGGCGAGGCGGGCACAAGCCGCCTTTGCCCAGGCCGTCGCCGAGGTCGTTGAGGGCGCCGGGCTGCTGGCACTTCCCACGTTGGCTTCGCCGGTGCCGACCGCGGCCGAAGCCGACGCCGCGTTGCGCAGCATCCGCCTCACGCCACAGGCGAACCTGGCCAAGGCTCCGGCGATCAGCATGCCAGTGCCAACGGATGGCACGATGATCCCGGCTTCGCTCCAACTCATCGGAGCGATCAACGGCGAGGAGTTATTGGTGGCCACCGCGGCGGTGATCGAGCAGTCGAACCCGCTGGCCTGAGTGGGTTGAGCTCACCGAGGTCCCTTACGCTCGGTTGGTGGCCCGCATTCGGATCGCCTGTTGTCAGATCAATCCACTGGTCGGCGACCTCGCCGGTAACGCGGAGCGCATCCTGGCTGCCTACGAAGAGGCCGAGGCAGCCGGGGCCGACGTCGCGGTGTTCCCGGAGCTGGCCGTCACGGGTTATCCGCCGGAGGATCTGCTCCTCAAGCCCGGGTTCATCGGCGACAACCGCGAGGTCCTGACCGAGATCGCCGGCCGGACCGGGCGGTGCGTCGCCGCGGTCGGCTTCGTCGAGAGCGGCCCCGACCTGTACAACGCGGCGGCGATCTGCTCCAACGGCTCGGTGCATGGGGTGTACCGGAAACGCCTCTTGCCGAACTACGCCGTGTTCGACGAACAGCGGTACTTCACGCCGGGCTCCGAATCGCTCCAGCTCTTCGAGATCGCGGGGGTGCGGGTGGGCGTGACGGTGTGTGAGGACCTATGGAGTCCGATGGGGCCGATGGCGCCACAGGCCGCGGGTGGAGCCGAGCTGATCCTCAACCTCAACGCGTCGCCGTTCTATGCAGGCCGGATGGCCGAGCGGGAGAAGATGCTCGCCACCCGTAGCGCCGACACATCATGCGGCTTGGTGTACGTCAACTGCGTGGGCGGTCAGGACGAACTGGTCTTCGACGGTGCGTCGATGGTGTTCGACTCGTCGGGGGCGATGCTGGCCAGGGCCCCGCAGTTCGAGGAGCACGTGATGGTCGTCGACCTCGACGTCACGCCGATCTTCCGGAAGCGCCTCCTCGACCCACGGGGCAACGCACCCGCAGAGTTCCTCCCCGTCGTCAACATCACCGGAGTCCCCGAACCAGACGACGACCGGCGGGAGCCGGGCGTGACCCCAGAGCTTGAACCGGTCGACGAGGTCTATAGGGCCTTGGTGTTGGGCACCCGCGATTACGTGCGCAAGAACGGGTTCAGCGAGGTCGTCCTCGGACTGTCGGGAGGCATCGACTCCTCCTTGGTTACCGTCATCGCCGCCGACGCGCTCGGCCCGGAGCGAGTGCACGCGGTAGCGCTTCCATCCCGGTACTCATCAGAACATTCGTTGACCGACACCGAGAAGCTGGCCGCCAATCTCGGCATCGACCTGCGCACGATCGCCATCGAGCCGGCCCACAAGGCGATGCTCGAGATGGTGGCGCCGTCGTTCGAGGGCATGACGCCTGGCGTTGCCGAGGAGAACATCCAAGGTCGCCTCCGCATGGTCGCCTTGATGGCTTTGGCCAACAAGCTCGGCTGGTTGGTCCTCATCTGCGGCAACAAGAGCGAACTAGCTGTTGGCTACACGACCGCGTATGGCGTCGATATGGCTGGCGGCTTTGCCGTGATCAAGGACGTTCCGAAGACGTTGGTGTACGAGCTCGCTCGCCACCGCAACCGGTTGGCCGACAGCGACATCATTCCGGGCAACGTGATCGACAAGCCACCGTCGGCCGAGTTGCGGCCCGACCAGCTCGACACCGACAGCCTGCCCCCGTACGAGATCCTCGACCCGATCGTGAAGGGCTACGTCGAGGACGACTTGACCGCTACCGAACTGGTCGCCGCGGGCAACGATGCTGGCTTGGTGACCAGGGTCGTTCGCATGATCGACGAGGCCGAATGGAAGCGGCGTCAGGCCCCCGTGGGTGTGCGGGTGTCGCCGAAGGCGTTCGGCCGCGACCGGCGCATGCCGATCACCAACGGCTACCGGGGCTGACGCCCTCGATCGGCCGACCAGGCGATGTGAACCGGCTGCTCTTGACCGGCCGGTCAAAAAGCGGCAAGAGTGTCCGGTATGGCCGACGCCAAAAAACCCAAAACCCCGTTCGCCCCGCGGGACCGCAGGGAGCTCCCTGGGGCCTTTGCTG
>JBPCMH010000103.1:0-3906 GCA_051002495.1 Acidimicrobiales bacterium | reverse complement strand
GGCGAGGGGTTGTGCCACCACAGGTCCGGGGGTTTTTTTTGGGTGCGCGGGTTGTGGGGGGGGGAAACGGCCCCTCTTGGGGTTCCCCCCCCCCCCCCCCCCCGCACATCGCCGCGTCATCGACAAGCAGTCCGAACGGTCGCGATGAGTTCCGCGCTTCGCGTGCGTCAAAGCATCAGGACGCAACGTGTCTTGGCCGAGCGGCTCGGGCCCGTGACGAGAGGAGGCAATGTGGCTGAGCGCGTGATCGAGGCCAACGAGGTGGAGCTCTGCACAGAACCGTTCGGAGACTCGGCCGACGAGGCAGTGCTCCTGATCATGGGCCTGGGAGCGTCGATGCTGTGGTGGGAGGAGGGCTTCTGTCGGATGCTGGCCGATGCGGGCCGGTTCGTGATCCGATACGACCATCGCGATACGGGCCGATCGGTCACGTACGAGCCCGGCAAGCCTGGCTACTCCGGTGCCGACCTGGTCGCCGACGCCGTGGGCGTACTCGACGCATACGGCATCGGGGCGGCGCATGTGGTCGGCGTCTCCGCCGGCGGGGCGCTCGCTCAGCTTCTCGCAGTGGAATCTCCCGATAGTGTGCGGTCCCTCGTGGCCATCAGCACCACGCCTGTGACACGGGGTGATCGTTCGCTTCCAGGACCAACCGCGGACTTCGGTCGCTTCATCTCCTCCGCCACGGTGGATTGGTCGGACGCCACGTCCATCATCGGGTACCAGGTCGGGTACTCCCGCATGCTGGCGGGAGACCAGCGTCCGTTCGACGAGGACGCGCAGCGGACCCTGATCGAGCGCGACGTGGAGCGAGCGATGGACGTCACGGCGCTGCAGAACCACGACGCGATTCCCGGCGACGACTACTCCTCTCAAACGCTCGCCACGATCGTCGCGCCCACGCTCGTGATCCACGGCACCGCAGATCCCATGGTTCCGCTTCGCCACGGTGAGGAGCTCGCAGCGGAGATTCCCGGTGCCCGGTTCCTTCCCATCGACGGAGCCGGTCACGGCGTTGACCGAGCCGACTGGACGACGATGGCGTCGGCGATCGTCGAGCACACCAGCCCAGCCGATCGAGCTGACGGCTATTGACGACGTCAGTCAGCCCGAGCAGCGCAGCTGTCACGCGTGGCACCGCCTCCCGTGCCCATCAGCGTCCATGAAGCTCGAAGTTCGTTCCACTGCCTAGCACCAGCGGCTGACCGAGGACGTCGCGCGAAGCGCCGTTATGAGCGGCCAAGCGGCGATCCGGAACGCGCGATATGTCGCGGCGATAGGAGGCTATCGCCGTCAGGGGCTGCGCTCGTAGACGTGTGTTGCTGCTGAGCGTCGGGCCGGGTTGGAAAGGAGGTCGACGTTGTCGCACCACTGTTCGATGGATCCGATGCGGGGCAGTCGATGGACCTGGTCGTCGTCGATCTCGTTCACAAGTGCCGCGACGAGATCTTCTGCTGTCGTGATGTAGGGCCGATCGAAGAAGGGCACGACTGCTGGACCGGCGGTCGGCAGACCAGCCTTTCGTTGGCGATCTGCGAGCTGTCCAACGGCCCGCTCGAGCTCGCGCTGACGGTCTTGCCAACCCTCTGCCGAGGTGACCTGACCAATGGCCTCCATGAGGGCAGGGCCGCCTGGCAGCTTGAGTGCCGCCGTTCCCGTCCACTTCGGGTATGGCGGCCAGGTCCGTTCGAGCATGAAAGCGAGATGCATCAGATCGCGCGAGATGCGTGCAGCGATGATGCGCGAACCCGTCTCGTCGCCTCGCTCGCCGGTGCGTCCGACGAAGGGCAGCTCCTGGGAGAAGCGCTGCCACCCTGATGCGAGGACGAAGTACCAGAGGTCGTCGGGGTACCAGCTGAGCGTCTCCATGACTCGTTGGTAGGACGCGGTGCTGTCGTGGAAGACGGGTCCACCGACGACCTCGAGTACGGACTGGCCGGTGAGACAGAGCCACTCTGCCGGTGAAAGAGAGCGACGAAGATCGAACCCGAGCCGGCTGCAGGCGAAGTCGTGGACGGTTTGGACGTCGACCTTGTGACGGACTCGGGGATCCCAGGTCGTGGCGAAGCGAACCGGGTAGCCCGCGAACAGCTCCGGCAACTCAGCCTCGAGTCGCTCATCGAGGTGCTCAATGCGATCAACGGCGTCATCTCCAACGAGCAACGTAAGGCGACACCCGTAGTCATGGTCCCTCGAGACGTCGTCATCAAGGCAGAGCACATCGGACCCGGACCCGAGCCGGGCAGCGAGAAACCCGCCATCGGGCATCACGCGCTCGACAATGGGACGGACTGCGCCGTTGAAGAACGCACTCGACAGCGACGCACCCGGGCCCACCCGACCATGTTGGCCGACAAGCCCCCACGAACGTCACGAGTATGCGCCTGATTGAGACGCTCGGCTCGCATGCGCGGATCTCAGTCGCTGCGATATCAAGCGAGCGATAGGAACGGTGTTTTCCGAGCAGCTCGCAGGCGTTCCCAAGGGCGTCCATGTGGGCGAGCAGTCAGGGAGGGTTGGATGGATCCGAGGGGGCGCGACGCCGACGACGAAGTGGTCATGCTTTCGGACGGCACCGTCGTGCTGCGCCCCTGGGTGTGCGACGACGCCTCGTTCATGGCGGAAGCAAGCGCCGATCCAGCGATCCGGCGCTTCAACGGGACCCTCGATCACCTCGGGTACCCGGCGCCTCCGCTGTCGACTTCGGGCGCCGAGGCTGTCATCAGCGATTTCATCTCGAGCTGGGAGAGGTACACGTCGACGGGGAAGCCCGGTGCGGGCGTGGCGTTCGCGATCGTCGACGCCGGCTCGGGTGAGCTGGCGGGCTGCTGTGGCCTTGATGACTGGTCTGAGCAAGATGTCGTCCAGTTCGGCTACTGGATTGCTCCGCAAGCCAGAGGACGTGGTTTCGCAACTCGCGCGGCAAACCTGCTGGCCCGCTGGCTGTTCGACCTCGGGGCAGCTCGCGTCGTGTTGAAGATCGTCGTTGGAAACGACACGTCAGCTGGGGTCGCCCGACGGGCCGGGTTCATGCACGAGGAGACGATGCGCTCGCAAGGGGTCTGGCAAGGGCAGCGGTGCGACGTGATGTTGTTCGCAGCGTTGGCGCCCGAGTCCGGAGAGGCCGAGCGCGCCGACGGTTCATGAGGCGCGGCCGGCTCGGCTCCTCGGCAGCGCGCTATGCCGTTCTCCTGTGTCCGCCAGCGGGTGCAGCGTGGAGTTCGGTGAGCCTGATAGGCGTCTTCGGACTGGGCTCGGCTGGCGCGTAGAACGCCAGATCTGTTGGTTACGAACGGCGACTTGAGTCCGCCCGGTGTCCAAGATCGGGACCACCTTGTGGGGGATGCTCGGCGAGTGCGGCGACCGCGCGAGAGCGGACACCATCGTCGTTGCACGCGGTAGCTCGATCTGATCCGATCCCGGGCAGGTCGTGACCGAGCTTCCCGGGCCTGCCATTCCTCGGCGAGAAGTGCATAGCCGAACCCGTCGAGCCACGTACCGGAGCGGTGTAGCGATTCGCGGACTGTGTGGGTCTCGCGCCGCATGCCGAGTCGCTCCATCAGCCGCCACGATGGTTCGTTTGCCGTGAAGCATTCTGCGGTGACCCGGCGCAGCCGGAGCTGCTCGAAACAGATCCGGAGCACCTCCTGCACGGCTTCGGTGGCAAGTCCACGGCCGCCGAAGTCGGGGTGGATGACCCAGCCGAGGTCGGCCTGGACCCTCTTGGCCTCGTCGGTGACCTCGGCTTGGGCCCATGCGTCGCCGACGTCGACCATCAGGTCGCCGATGACCTGGGCGTCGAGCTCGATCACGAGGGATTTCTCCAGCGATGCGGGGTCTGCGAAGTCAGCTCGGTAGACGTCAAGCGCGCGGGGCGCCCGCGTGAGCCATCGGTTGACTGACTCG
>JBPCMH010000102.1:0-6248 GCA_051002495.1 Acidimicrobiales bacterium | reverse complement strand
GCGCGGAGGGAGTCAATGCTGATGTTGAGCCGACGCAGCCCAGCTCTTTTGAGCTCATCGGCGAGCAGGGGCAGGGCGACGCCGTTGGTCGTCATAGCCAGATCCACGCCGAGAGCGGCAAGTCGTTCAACCAACACGGGCAGGTGGGCTCGCACGGTCGGCTCGCCGCCAGTGAGGCGGATGCCGTCGAATCCAAATCGCTCGACGCACACGCGAGCGACGCGTTCGATCTCCTCAAACGTGAGGACCTCTTCTCGAGGAAGCCAGTTCATGCCTTCGGCCGGCATGCAGTAGGTGCACCGGAAATTGCACCGATCGGTCACCGAGATGCGTAGGTCGCGCACCTGCCGCCCATGAGGGTCGATGAGCGGTACTGCACCGGAGGTCACGGCCCCAGGCTAGGGGTCAAAGAGCAGCAATCCCACTGGATCGCCCTCCGAGACGCCGTCGCCGTCGGCCAGCACCGCGAGCGCGTTGGCTTGGGCCATGGCTCGGAGAAGGTTGGAAGCCTGACCTCCGGACTCTCTGACCCGCCACCTGCCGCTCGTGTCGTCGTAGTTGGCGTGGACCCGAGCGAAGTGGGTCTTGCCGTCAGGCCCTCGCCGCAAGGCCGCATCCGCTACCCCTGTGATCAGCGGTCGGTGAGGCTGTCGGTGGCCCATCATCTGGCGTAGAGCGGGCCGGGCAAACAACTCGAACGAAACCATCGACGAGACCGGGTTGCCTGGGAGCCCAAAGACCGGCACGCCCCCCACCACGCCGAACGACAGTGGCTTGGCCGGACGGATGGCTACCTGCATCCAGCTCATCCCACCCTCGGCGCGCCGATCGAGCACGGCGCGCACATAGTCGAACTCACCCATGCTGACCCCGCCGCTGGTGATGAGCGCATCGCAGGTAGACACCGCCCTGTCAATGGCTGCCTCGATCGCTGCCTCGTCGTCGCTAACGATGCCGAGGTCGACGGCGACGCACTGGTTGCTCTGCACGAGCGCGAGCAACGAGCGTCGGTTCGCATCGCGAATTTGTCCGGGCCCGAGCGGGGAGTCACCGTCGACGAGTTCGTCGCCAGTGGAAAGCACCCCGACTCGGAGCCGCGGGTGCACCTCAGCCGCGGTCAGACCGACGCTGGCCAGCACGCCGAGGTGTCCTGGCCCCAACACGGTGCCCGCTTCGAACACCTGCTGACCCGACGCGATGTCTTCAGCCGCGGGACGGATGTGGTCGCCGACTGTGGCCACCTGATCGATCACGACGTGATCGGCAGATGCCGCCGCGCTGGTGCGCTCGACCATCACGATGGCATCCGCGCCCGCGGGGATCGGGGCTCCGGTCATGATCTGCACGGCCTCGCCGGGGCCGACCTCAAATGGTGTGGGGTCGGCCCCCGCCGCCAGCGTTCCGGCTTGTCGCAGCTCCACTGGTGCCGCAACCGTGTCGGCCGCTCTCACCGCGAAGCCATCCATCGCGGTGTTGGCGAACGGAGGGACGTTCTCGCGAGCGACGACCGGGGCCGACGTGACGAGGCCCAGGCACTCCGCCAGCGGCGTGGCCAGCCCCGGCCTTACCGGGCACGCGCTCAGCACACGAGCTTGGGCGTCGGCGAGAGCAATCACTGATCGCCGCGGGCGAGGCCCTCGATGAAGACACGAAACGGCGGACCGAGCTCTGGGTCTTCGAGGGCGAGGGCCACGCTGGCCCGAAGCCAGTCGAGCTTGTTGCCGATGTCATAGCGACCATCTTGGAAGACCCATCCGTGGACGCCCGGATCGTCGATCAACATGGCGATCGCGTCGGTGAGCTGGATCTCTCCACCGCGCCCTGGCTCGACCCGATCGATGACATCGAAGATCTCGGGACCAAACACATAGCGGCCCATCACGGCCAGATCAGACGGCGCGTCGGCGACGGCCGGCTTCTCGACGATCGCTTTGAGGCGAACGAGGCTGCCGTCGATGGGCTCGACGCTGGCGCAGCCGTACAGCGACACATCTGCCTTGGGGACCGGCTTGAGCGCGACGACCGACCGATGGTGTTCGTCGTAGGCGGCCAGCATCTGACCCAGGAGCGGGTGGCCGGGATGCATGATGTCGTCTCCCAACAGCACAGCGAATGGTTCATCGCCGACGTGCTGGCGGGCCACATCGACCGCTTGCCCCGGCCCGTGATGATGAGGATGTCACGGATGCCAACGGCAACGGCCTCCTCGACGACGTACTGGATGGCCGGCTTGTCGACGACCGGCACCATTTCTTTGGGCTGAGCCTTGGTCACGGGCAGGAAGCGGGTGCCCATGCCCGCAGCCGGTATGACGGCCTTGCGCACGGTGTGCGTCATTGGTCTTCGTCGCCCGCTCTGTGTACTCGATTCTTCCCTGCCCGCTTCGCGTAGAGGAGCGCCGCGTCGGCCGCTCGGACGACCTCGCCCGGCGACGATCCGTGATCGGGATAGGCACCGTAGCCAACCGACACCGTCAACCGGATGGGCGTCGCGCCGTAGGCGAACGGCTCCTCGGCAACCGACTCCCTGATCCGCTCGGCCACGACGGCGGTCTGCTCCACCGATGAACGAGGAAGCAGCAGGATGAACTCTTCGCCGCCCCATCGGGCCAGCGTGTCGACCTCGCGCGTGGCTTCGGAGAACCTCGCGCTGAGCCAGATCAGCGCGGCGTCGCCGGTGGTGTGATCCCACTGGTCGTTCACCAACTTGAAGTCGTCGACATCGATCATGATGATCCCGAAGGATTCACCGAATCGGTCGGCGTGCTGAACGGCGTCGCGGGATCGCAACTCAAACTCCCGGCGATTCCAGAGTTGGGTCAAACCATCCGTTCGGGCCTGACGTCTGGTCTCATCGTGGAGCACCACGTTGCCGATGGCTACCTCGGCCTGGCGGGCCAAAGTCTGAGCGGTCTCCACCGCATCCGGGGGGAACGGGCCCCCGTCGAGTCGGCCGTAGACCGCCAGCACGCCAAAGAGACGGCCCTCTGAGATCACCGGCACCGCCACCGCCCCGGCCACGCGCGGCTCGGCCGGATCGAGTTCGTCTGACCCGGGGAAGGTCGTGGTCGCCAACTTGCGGCCCGCGCCGCCTGCCACCCCGGTGCCATTCAATTCGATCTCGAACTCGCCTCCGACCACCCGGCGAGCCTTGACGCGCGCCGGCATGGCGACTCGGTCATAGAACACCGCCACCTCTGCTGCGGTGGTGAGCAGCGAAGCTTCAAGCACCACTTCGATGATCCCGTCGAGATCGTGGGTCGAAACCAACACGTCGCCCAGTCGAGCCATCGCCTGCCGGAACTGCGTGCGGCTCTGCTCGAGGAGGCGTATCTGGATGCGGAGGTTGTCTGTCATCTCGTTGAATGCCTCGCCCAACAGCGCGACCTCTCTGTCGCCCTTGACCTCGACCTGTTGGGAGAGGTCGCACATTGACACCGCCCGCGCTGCGTCGCCCACCGACTGGACCGGTTCCGTCACGAGCACGCTCAATACGTACCCAACCAGGACAACCAGCACCAGCATGACCGCCATCAGGGCGGCGAGGATGGTGAATAGCTGCAAGGGGCTGGCGCCGGTCGGAGGGTCGAGCGAAGCAACCAGCAGCCCACCGGCCACCTCAGATCCGAGGACGAGAAACGTGTTGTCGCCCACTTGTAGCGCCTTTCGCACGCCAGGTGTCTGCACCTCGGCAGCCGCCGTCGCCGCGGCTGGGGCCGTCGACGCCACCGCCAGGCCGTCGAGCACAAAGGCCAGCTCGGCTCGCTCGTCGCGCACGATCTGGGCCAGCGACGTGTCGTCAATCCAGCGACCTCCAACCAGTTCGGCATCGGTTCCGGCCACCGCGGCGCGGTGGAGAATCGCTAGGTCGGAGCCGGCGCTGACATCCTCGGCCGTGGGCACGGGGACGCCGGATGAGAACCGTGGTGTCTTCCGCGCGTCGGCCACGACTTGGCCCTCTGGCCCAACCACCACCAGCACGTCGAGGTCGCTTGGCGCGACGGCCGATCTCAGGACGGCCTCCAGGTCGCCGGAGCCGCTGATGGCCGATACCAGCAGGGCCGATGCCGACTGCCGTGTGACCGCGCCGGCCACCACCTGCTGCTGGTTGGCCAGAGTCTCGGCCGCCAACTGAGATGCCAACGCAACCCGGTCGTTGGCGCGTTGGGTGACCTCCCCCGTCAACAAGTTGGTCACCATGACGCCCATGACCGTGATGGGGATCATCACCGCGAGCGCAACCAAGAACGTGAGCCTGCGTCGGAGCGTCAGCGCTCGTCCCCCGCCCTGTCACCCTGCGCAGCCGCCATCCCGCAATGGTACGGCTCCGAAACCACGGGGTACACTTAGCACTCACATACGTCGAGTGCTAGCGCTCCGTGGAGGACTCACCGGCCGATGCCGACCTACGAATACACCTGCCGAGACTGCGGCCAAAACCTTGAGATCGTTCAGAAGTTTTCGGACGAGCCGCTGACCGAGTGCCCGTCCTGCCAGGGCGCGCTCCGCAAGGTCTTCGGATCGGTCGGCATCGTGCTCAAGGGAAGCGGTTTCTACAAGACCGACAGCCGAGGCTCGTCGTCGGCCACCTCGCCGAGCAAAACCTCCTCATCCGATGCGGGCAGCTCCGATGGGGGCGGATCCGAGGGCGGCAGTTCCAAGAGTTCCGAGAACGGCTCATCAAGCAAATCGAGTTCCGAGAACGGCTCATCGAGCAAACCGAGCAAGTCGTCCAACGGCTCAAGTTCAGCAAAGAGCGGCGGCTCGAGCGACACGAAGTCGTCCGGCGGCGAGGCCGCCGCGTCCTGAGCCTTCCGCTCCGGTTCCTCCACCCGTAGGATTGGCGGGTCGACTCCCCCTCGAACTCTGAGACTGGGAGTAACAGATGCGCCGCCTGCTTCGAGCTGTTCCCTTGGTCTGGTGGATCGCGGCTGTCCTCGCGGCAACTGCCACCGGCACCACGGTGGGCGCCGCGCTCGACGCGGCCGCTGACGCCCGCCAGCAATGGGGCCGGACCGCTACCGCATGGGTTGTCGTCAAACCCGTGGCGGCCGGCTCGGTGGTGACCAGCCAGCACGTTGCGACCATGGCGCTGCCTCAACAAATGCTGCCGCCCGATCGAGCCAGCGAGGTCATCGGGCTGGTGGCCCGCACCGATCTCCACCTCGGCGAGATCGTGATCGGCCGACGACTGGCCGGCCCGGAACGCGCCGGCCCCAGCGCACTCTTGAAACCAGGCGAGCGCGCCATCACCATCTCCGCTCTCGACGGTGAGCGGCCGCCAGTGGCGGTCGGCGACATCGTCGACCTCGTGGCGGTTCCCCTCGACGGCGGACCGGCGCGCGTGGTGGCCGACCAGGCCACGGTGATCGCTGTCGACGACACCGGGAGCGGGGTCACCGTCGCGCTCGACCGGGCGGCGGCCCTGCGTACAGCCACCGCTCTGGAGCGGGCGCGCGTGATCATCAGCCTGGTCGGCTGAGCCGCTGGTCGCTTACCGAATCCCAGTGGCGGCGACGACGATGACGGCCGCTCCGGCCAACACGCGGTACACCACGAACGGCGTGAAGGTTCGCCGCTGGACGAGTCGGAGCAGCACCCAAACTGCGCCGAAGCCGGTGATCGCCGAAGCGACGGTCCCCCAAAGGAACGCGCCGCCGAATCCTGAGGGGATGCCGCCGCTGCCCACCACGTCGAGTCCCTTGTAGAGACCGGCCCCCGCGATGATCGGCAGGCTCATGAGAAACGAGATCCGGGTGGCTGCCACGCGATCGAGGCGCAAGTACCGACCAGCCGAGATGGTCGCGCCCGATCGCGACACGCCCGGCTGAAGGGCCAACGCCTGGGCGAAGCCCATGACCACCGCATCCCGAAGTGAAAAGTCGTCGATCGCCCGCTCTGCCGGCGCCCGGTCGGCCAGGAACAGCACCCCGCCGAACAGGATGAGCATCAGTCCGATCACGAACTCTGGGCTGGTCCCGCCGAGCACCTGATCGAGGACGAACCCGATCGTCGCCGCCGGCAGCGAGGCCACCACGATGAGCCAAGCAAGTCGCTCCTCGTTGCCCTCCACCGAACGGCGACGCACCGACCGCACCACCGCGGCGAACAGCCGCCCGATATCAGCCCAGAAGTAGGCCAGGGCGCCGACGAAGGTGCCCATGTGGAGGGCGAGATCAAATGTGCGCTGGAGCGCCGGCTGCCCTTCGAGTTCGGTCCAGCCCAAGAGCCACGGGACCAGTTGGAGAT
>JBPCMH010000101.1:0-9807 GCA_051002495.1 Acidimicrobiales bacterium | reverse complement strand
ATCGGGAGCTGTGCGTCGCCTACCACGACGCGATCACCGCGCTGCTCGAGCCCGGCGAGGAGGCCACCGTGGTGATGACCACGGCCAAGGGCGATCCGATCGAGTGGGACGCTTGGGACCGCGATCGTGATGCCGAGGCCAAGGTGAAGGACCGGTTCCGCGATGTCGATGACCCGCTCAAGATCCTGATCGTCACCGCGAAGCTGCTGACCGGGTTCGACGCGCCGATCGAGGGCGTCATGTACCTCGACAAGCCGTTGCGGGCGCACACGCTGTTCCAGGCGGTGTGCCGGACCAACCGGCGATGGTCGAACCCGAACACCGGCCAGGAGAAACTGCACGGCCTGATCGTCGACTACGTGGGCATGGGCAACGAACTGGCCAGGGCCGTCGCCGTGCGGGACACGGGCATCCGCAAGGCGCTCCCCAGCGACGTGGACGAGCTCGTGGCGCTCCTCGGCCAGTACATCGACACCTGCATGGCACGCTTCGCCGCCGTCGATCGGCACGCGTCGGGGTTCGAGCAGCTCTATGCCGCGCAGAAGTGCCTGCCCGACCAAGCGACCCGGGATGCCTTCGCAGCGGAGTTCATCCGGGCCGAGGGGCTGTTCGAGTTGCTATGGCCCGACACCGCGTTGAAGCCGGTCGAGAGTGACTACAAGTGGCTGGCTCGGATCTACAAGTCGGTCACCCCGACCGACGCACCCGACCGGTTGCTCTGGCAGCGCCTCGGGGCCAAGACCGCCGAGCTGATTCACGAGCACCTGACCGACGTGACCGTCGACGGTCGAGGGCTGGAGACCGTCGCCATCGACGCCGGTGTGTTCGAAGCGCTGCGCCAGGTCAACCTGTTCCCCGACATCGACGAGGGCGACGATCCCGAGCCGCCGACCGTCGAAGACATCCTCGACAAGCTCGAGACGCGGCTTCAAAGGAAGCTCGCCGGCGGCACCAGCCACCCGGTGTGGGTGAGTCTCGCCGACCGGCTCGAAGCCCTTCGCCGGGCGAAGGTCGACTCGGCCGCGGCATCAGTCGAGTTCCTCAAGCAGCTCCTCGTGTTGGCCAAGGACCTTGTCGAAGCCGAAAAGGCCGACGAGGAAGGGCGCCTCGACGACATCAAGGTGGTCGACCCCGACAAGGGAGCGCTCACGCAGATCCTCGCCGAGTACGCGCCGCCTGACGTTCCGGTGATCATTGAGACCGTCGTCGAGAAGATCGACGCGATCGTCCGGCCCGTGCGGGGTACCGGTTGGCAGGAGAGCCAGCCCGGCGACCGGGAGGTCCGCCAGCAACTCCGCCTGGTCCTGAAGGACAGCGGCCTCCCACCCCAAGGCGAGATCTTCGACCGCGCCTACGCCTACATCCGGGAGCACTACTGATGAGCGACCTGTTCAAGCCCGTGCCGTGGACGGTGCAGAACCTCGTCGCCGCGGTGCAGGACGGCTCGCTTCGGCTGCCCGACATCCAGCGACCGTTCGTGTGGGAGAAGGTCAAGGTCCGCGATCTCATCGATTCGCTGTACCGGGGATACCCGGTCGGTGAGTTGATGATCTGGAACACACCGGGCGACGCCGACACCAAGACGATCGGCACGGCAGCCAAGACCCAGTCGGCGAGCGCCAAGATCGTCGACGGTCAGCAGCGGCTCACCAGCCTGTTCGTCGTGCTGACGGGCGAACCGGTAGTGGACGACGACTATCGACGCGAGCGCATTCGCATCGCCTTCAACCCGTTCACCGAACGATTCGAGGTCACGAACGCTGCGCTCGAGAAGAACGCTGAATGGATCCCCGACATCTCGACCGTCTTCGCCAGCCCCCTGAAGGCACGGAAGTCCTTCATCGAGCGGTATGTCGTGGCCCACGAGCTGGACGACGACAAGGAAGAGGCCCTCGAGGAGGTGTTCGCCAAGCTCCACGGACTGACGAACTTCACGTTCACGGTCATCGAGCTCCAGTCGACCGTGGACCGCGAGAAGGTCGCCGAGATCTTCGTTCGCATCAACTCCGAGGGAGTCAGCCTCACCCAGGCCGACTTCATCCTGACCTGGCTGAGCGTGTTCTGGGACGAGGGACGCGACCAGCTCGAGGACTTCTCACGTAACTCCCGCCTGAGCCCCGACGCCGTCGAGGAGCTCACCGGGAAGAAGACCACCTGGACTCCGAAGAACCACTACATCGCTGCCGATCCCCGCAAGATCATCCGGGTGATCGTCGCCGTCGGCCAGCAACGCGGACGCCTCCGCAACGCGTACAACGCGCTGCGAGGCCGAGACCCGCGCACCGGGGTCGTCGTGCCCGCGAACCGGGACAAGGAGCTCGACCTCATCAAGGCGGCTCAAACCCACGCGCTCAACTCGACGAACTGGGACGACTTCCTTCGAGTCCTCGGCCGTGCCGGCTTCCGGTCCAAGAAGATGATCACCTCCGACAACACCGTGCTCTACACGTACGCGTTATGGCTGATCGGCCTGATCCGATTCGGTGTCGACCGATCGACCCTGCGCGACCTCATGGCCCGCTGGTTCTTCATGTCGCAGACAACTGGCCGCTACACGAACTCTCCAGAGACGGCGATCGAGGAAGACCTCGCCCGGTTCGCCGACCTCCCCCGCAACGACAGCGCGGCCTTCGCCGCCGTCATCACCTCGGTGATCGACACCGTGTTCAGCCCGGACTACTGGACGATCCGACTGCCGGAAGACTTCGTGACCTCGTCCACGTCTGCGAGCCCTGCGTACCAGGCATACCTCGCGGCCTTGAACATCCTCGATGCCGATCTCTTCGCATTGACCGAGAAGGTTCGCGACTGGATGGATCCGTCCGCCAACACCGTGAAGGGCGTCGAGGGCCACCACCTGTTCCCTCGCGCCTACCTGAAGACGCTCGGCATCACGAACACCAAGCAGGTCAATCAGGTCGGCAACTTCGCCCCCACCGATTGGGCGACCAACAACCTCATCTCCGATCGAGCGCCGAAGGAGTACTGGCCCGAGCTCGCGACAACGCGCAGCCTGACCGGCAGCACCCTCGCGAACCAGCGGTTCTGGCATGCACTCCCCGACGGCTGGGAGAGCCTCAGCTACGACGAGTTCCTCGTCGCTCGGCGCCAGCTCATGGCACAGGTCGTCAAGGCTGGCTTCGGTCGCCTCGCCGACCCGAACTACCAGCCAGATGTTCCCGGCACCGAACCTACGGCCGCAGACGAACCGGCCATCACCGATCTCACGACGATCGAGTTGTTCGCCGCTGGGTTGCTGCGCGCCGGCGACCTCCTCACGACGGCAGATCCCGAGAACGACACAGTCGCCGAGATCACCGAGGAAGGGCTCATCAGCCTTGACGAGCACACCTACGACAGCCCCCGCCGAGCCGCTCGCTCCGTCGGCAACGAACAGACCGACGGGTGGGACTACTGGATCGTGCACGACGACCAGAGCCCTCGAAGCCTGAAGGACCTAGCAGAACTGCTGCTCCAAGACGAGAGCGCGCAGGCGTGACCTACAGGACGACACTCACCTCCTTGCTGGACCACCTCTACGAGGGAGACGTGGTCGACACCGGTGACCTCGCCCTGGTCACCGGCACGAGCCCGCGCAGCGTGGCCCGATGGAGGGCCGGGGACGCGACGCCACACCGGGAGGCAGAGGGACGGCTGCTCGAGCTCCGCGCTGTGGTCGATCTCGCTCGGCGGGTGATGCGCGACGACGCCTCCCGGTACTGGATGCGCTCGCCGAACCCCGAACTGGACTACGAGAAGCCCCTCGACCTCATCGCCGCCGGCCAGTACCAGCGAGTCGTCGACCTCCTCCTCGCGTTGGCGGAGGGCATGACCGCCTGAAAGGCCCCAGTTCCGGCCCCGGTCGACCTTCGCTGATTGACGAGCGCGATCGTTCGAACGACCAAGTCTGCAGAATGTCGGATCAGGCGCACCCGCAAGGAGCTCAGCCGCGTGGCTCAGGTGCCCCGTTGGTGGCGCGACGGAAACCGTCTTCTGTCGACAGCTCATCCACGAGGCGATCGACCCAAGCCTGGCTGTACAGGTGGCGCTTCACCGATGTGACGTACTCGCAGTAGCGCTGGTCGGTGGCGGTCTGATCCCCCTCCGCCAGGGGTCGCGCCTTGAGGTTCCGCGCAACCAGCGTGTGCATTCGGATCGTGAACCGGTAGGGGATCCGATCGCTCACCGCCTCGACGACCTGGGTGGCGATGAGGTGCGGCCGCTCGGCCTTCACCACCTTCGTCATGACGGTGTATTCCTTTAGCGCCTGGGCGAGATCCTCGGTGACCTCGCCCGGCTTCACGAAGTGTGCGACTGCGTCCGGGCTTCGACCAGAGGCCGGCACGGCCGGGACGAAGGTGACCCTGAGCATGTACGCGGGGTCATCCGTGAGGTCGGCGTTCAGCGAGGCCTGGTCGTGGAGGAAGCTCTGGACGTCGAGAGGCAGCGAGGATTGCAGCCTCTTGACGGACGACAGGACCCCTGGGTCACGGAACCCGGTGAGCTGCAGCGGCACCGACAGCGCCGAGCCCAGGACGAAGTCCGGTCCGAATCGATCTTCGAGCACACCTTCGAGGTTCAGCAAGCCGGCCTGTGCCTGCGGGAGGATGGCAACGTCGAGGGCGGGAAGGTGCCGGTGCGCCACCTGATTGCGAAGCCCGATCCAGAACTCGACGTTCCGCCGCAGCCCGAGATGCCGATTGCCGCCAAACGCTGACGCGATGAGCTCACCGGTCTCCAGCGCACGCTCGCGACCGGCGACCATGCGCGGGCCACCCGTCTCGTCGAGGTCCCGCCACTCCTCGCCCTCCCGCTGCAGCACCGCCAACGCGATGCTGTTCCACGCCGTGACGAACAGGAGCGCAAAGCTCTCGGTTCGGAACGTCGCCGCGGGGTCGTTCCACACTCGAAGCGCGGCCAATGCTGCATGCCGTCCGTGATCCAGCTGATGCTCCCACTCATCAAGCTCTCGGCCTTCGGGCACAAGACCGAGTCGCCGCAGCTGCGCCTCGAGGTCAGCGATCCGGTCCGTCTGCCGAGAAGGCTTGGTGGTCGCGACGCCCAGCGTCTGGCGGATGAAGCGATCGAACCGTCGGCCATGGGCCCCGCCGTCACCCCACTCCCGCCGCTCGATCTCGCTCTTGGAGGTACCGCGGCCCTCGTCCCACTCGGTGAGCAACCGGGTGGCCAGTTCGACATCGTCCTCCGCCTCCGTTTCGTCCTCCATGCGTCCCCGTTTCGTTCGTTCGGTTAGCTGTCGATGACCTGGAAGACCCGTCGGTTCCAGTAAAGGCGGTCGTAGCGTGCATCGCTGTAGGGCTCGAGGATCCCGAGGTCCAGGAGCGATGCGATCGCGTTGCGGTTGGCCTGATTCGAGCGGCCGTAACGCCTCTGCGCGTCCGAGACGGAGAGGATCGGGTAGGCGATGAGGGCGTCGGCGATCTCCACCGCGAGCCGGGCTCGAGGGAGGGCGGAGCGCACCGTGTCGTCCAGCTCTTCACGGAGGGCGAGCAGGCGCATGATGCGCTCGTGGCCTGACCGGGACTCAGCACAAACGGCCCGAGCGAAGAACTCGATCCAGGAACCCCAGTCGCCGGTGTCGCTGATCGCGAGAAGGTGATCGCGGTATTCGTCGGCACGGTCCTTGAGCCAGGGCGACACCGACAGGACCGGTGATCGGAGTGCGCCCTCCCGCAACATTTGCAGGACGGCGACGAGCCGCCCGACACGGCCGTTGCCGTCGGTGAAGGGGTGGAGCGTCTCGAACTGGTAATGCGCAATGGCGACGCGGGCGACGAGCTGGATCTGCTCGACCGGCTCTTTGGCGCTAAGCCATGCGATCCACCGCTCGCACATCGCACGGAGCTGGTCACCCGGCGGCGGCGGTATGAAGCGTGCCTCGCTCACGCGGCGATGCTTGGCCCCGATGAACACCTGGCTTTCGCGGATTGAGCCAGCCTCCGAGCCGTCGCTCTCGGTGCCCCGGACGATCTCAGCCTGCAACGAGGCCAGCATCCCAAGAGTGATCGGGCGCTCGCCGATCCAGCCGTACGCGGCCTCGGCGGCACGGGCGTAGTTCATGACCTCGCGCACGTTCGGCGCAACCTCGGTCTCCTGCTCGTCGAACGGGAGGACCTCGGCGGCGAACAGCTCGGTGAGCTCCGCGTAGGTACCCTCCAATGCCGAGGTGCCGATCGCCTCTCGACGTGTTGCGATGCGCGTCACCAGCTGAGGGTTCGGGATGAGGCTTGCTGCCGCGTCGAGACGCCCCAGCTCGGCGTTCGCCTCGCTGACCACCATCCAGACCGACCCGGGCAGGTCGATTCGATCGGGCAGATCGGTCGGGACGAACGCCTCCGCGTCGTAGGACTCACCGAACCGCGCGTCGTGGCCGGAGATGGCGACTACCGACCCAATCGGCGAGTCTCTCAACGACGACACAACTTGGATTGTACGTCGCTGATTCCAAGTCTCGCGCGCGCAACTTGGAATTACGGCGCTGCAATCCAAGTCTCGGGTCGGTCCCTCTGTTCCGACGCCGAGCACACGGACGGCGACGACGTGACCCTAGCGTGACCTTACGGAGCGGGATCGGGGGTGACAGGGCGGCACGCGATGACACGCCACACCAGCGCTGACCTGGGCGAACGTCAGAACATGCAGGTCAGGGAACACGCTCCGACGAGCTTCCCAAGCTGAGAACGCGGGTTCGATTCCCGTCACCCGCTCTTGTAAAACCCCTGGTCAGATCCCCAACCGACCAAGGAGAGCTCCCCGGCTCCACCGAGTATCCGGCATTTGTCCGGCATCCGCCCCAGTCCGCCTGTCTCCGCCGCCGGATTTTCGCCGGCCTCCGTAGGCGGTGACTCGCCCCTAACTGTCGGCCGCGGTTCCGTTGCCCTACAGATACGATTGTGTCTGTGAGCGTGCACGAGAACCCACCATCGCCGGCCGCTGGCCTGTTGCGACTCGCCCGGTATGAGGCGGGACTGACCCAGGCCGAGGTGGCCCGGCGGGCCGGGGTACCGGCATCGATGGTTTCGGCCTACGAACGCGAGCGACGTCAGCCGACGATGGACACCCTGTTGCGCCTGCTCAAGGCGACCGGCTTCGAACTGCGGATGCATCTGGCGCCCTACGACGATCACGACGACGTGTTGGCCGCCCGGTGGCGCGCGTGGCCGACGGCTGAGCGCCGGCGCTGGAATGACCAGGAGCAGGCGCGTCTCGAGGCGGGCCAGCGCGCTCTGAGGACACAGGGTCGCCGCCGGGTCAGCGGTGGTTAGCTTCGACCCAGTCCGAATCATCCACGTCCTCGCTCGTCACGGCGTCGAGTTCGTGGTGATTGGCGGTTTCGCTGCTGAGCTGTACGAGGCGCCGATTCGACGGACCCACGATGTCGACGTGACACCTCGAACCACCCAGGCGAACCTGGCCAGACTGTCAGCCGCCCTGGACGAGTTGGGCGCCCGAATCCGCACCGCGGATGTGCCCGAAGGCTTGGCGTTCTCCCACGACGCATCCTCACTGGCCCGAGGGAGCGTCTGGAATCTGACGACGACCGCGGGCGACTTCGACCTGAGTTTTCGCCCAACTGGCACCGACGGCTACGACGACCTCGCCGTCGGCGCCGTGGTGATCGAGCTGGGGGCTTACCGCGTGGCTGTCGCCTCGCTGGCTGATGTCGTGCGCTCCAAGACGGCGGCCGGACGGGCCAAGGACGTGGCCGTGCTCCCCGAGTTGCGAAAATGGATGGACACGCTCAAGGACGCAACCACCCACGACTTGCAGGAACGGCTACGACGGGCACTGCTGCGTCGGGGCGAAGCGGACTCCGCGCCGTGAAGGAGGGGCCCATGGCCCGGTCGGCCGCCTCGCTGGCGTGTTGGTACCGAAGGGCCGCCTGCGCCGAGGCGTGACCGATGCGGACCATCAGGTCCTTGGTCGTCGTGCCCGGCACGCGAGCGGCGAGCATGTTGGCCAGGTGGCGCAGATCGTGCGGGAGTAGGTCGGCTCGCACCCCGGCCCTGACAAGTGCCTCGCGCCACGCTTTGTAGAAGCTGGCACGTCGGAAGCCACCCTTCGGACCGGTGAACAGGGCGCCCGAGGTTTTCGGGCTGCGACCAGATCCGAGCGGGTGAGCGCGGTCAGCTCGCCGATGCGCAGTCCGCAGAACGCCGCCAAAAGCACCATCGCCCGGTACCTCGGTTCGATGGCATCGGCGATGGCGAAAGCATCGTCGATGGTCATCAACGGACGCTCGGCGCTCCGCTCAACTGCCGCTCCCTTGATGCGACAGGCGTTGGTCCCGATCAGCTCGTCGTCCACAGCGGTGTTCAAGATGGCGGCCAGCAGGCGGTAGCACTTCGCCGCGGTGATCTGGCTCCGGCTGGCGACCAGGTCGGCCTACCAACCCCGGACGTCCCGCTTGGTGATCTGGTCGAACGTCGTGTCGCCGAAGGCCGGAAGAAGATGACATCGCAGTTCGCTGCCGTACAGCTCGACGGTACGAGGCCGCAGCTTCGGCCGGTTCCGGAGCCACTCCTCCGCATAGTCGCGGAACGCAACGCGACCGGCCACCGGGTCCACCCACCGATGACGGGAGCGGTCCGCCTTCTCCTGGGCTTCCCACGTCTCGGCTTCGCGCTTGGTGTGGAAGGTCTTCCCATACTTCGACCCGTCCGGGCGGCGCAGTTCGACGTCGTAGCCCTTCCTGTTCCCCTTCAAGGATCGCGTCCGAATCGACATCACGCACCTCCGTTCTGGCGACCACAGCCCTGAGTCGAGTCGCCGCTACCCAGTCGTCTTCCTGGGCCTTCCCGATGGCCTCACCGGGTGGGCCGATATCCATTGCTCAACGTGTCTTCGGTTCCATCCCCGACGTGTGCCCACCACGGCGGCCGGGGGCGGAAAGTCCGGATAGCTGTCAATGATCTGGCGGGCCCGCTCACGGCTGACGCCGAGCATGGCCCCGACCTCGGTCAGCCCGACCAGTGCTTCGATCACGGGTTAACGTACACCAATCTATTGTGTAGCGGAAGGCTTGTTTCCACCGGTCACGTCGTCTGCAGATGTCGTCTGCGTTCCTCGACGCCCTCGCCACCCGTCGAGCAGTGTGTCCTTGGTCAGCCACGCCGGAGGCGCTCGACGTAGGCCACGGCGGCGGGTGGCCATCGCTCCTCCTTCACCGTGATGGGCCGGTCGGGCAGACTGGGGCCATGACGCTTGCTCCTGCCTTTCGCGACTTCAAGGTCGCCGATTTCGGCCTGGTCGGCTTCGGACGCACGGAGTTCTCCCTAGCCGAGCACGAGATGCCCGGCCTCATGGCCCTGCGGGCCGAGCACGGAGCAGCCCAGCCCTTGGCCGGGGCCCGCATCACCGGGTCGCTGCACATGACCGTGCAGACCGCCGCTGCCCCGACGGCCACGCCGTGATCGTTCTGGCCGAGGCCACCTGCTCAACCTGGCCTGCGCCACCGGTCACCCCAGCTTTTTGATGTCGGCCAGCTTCACCAACCAGGTCATGGCGTGACGAGTGCGGAGGCCGGCGCCCCGCCCGTCGGGATCTTCGGCGGGAGCGGGCTGTACCGGTTACTCGACGGGGTCGATCAGATCGAGCTGAACACTCCCTACGGGGCACCCTCGGCGCCGGTGAGCCGAGGCGAGGTGAACGGTCGGGCAGTGGCCTTCCTGCCCCGCCACGGCCCCGACCACCAATTCCCGCCGCACCGGGTCAACTACCGGGCCAACTTGTGGGCGCTGCACTCCCTCGGGGTGCGGCGCATCCTCGGCCCGTGCGCCGCCGGGT
>JBPCMH010000100.1:0-2790 GCA_051002495.1 Acidimicrobiales bacterium | reverse complement strand
GCCGAGTCGAGCCCGAGAGCCTTGGCCAGATGGTTGAGGGTTCCCCCCGGCACCACGAGGAGAGGCAATCCTTCGCGGATGGCGATGGTGGCCGCGGCGTTCACCGACCCGTCACCCCCCGACACGCCGAGAGCACGAGCTCCGGCTGAAACCGCCCGTTCGAGGGCTTGAGTGAGGTCGGCGGGATCTTCGAGCTCGATGATCTCGGCATCGGGTAGCCCTTCCCGCAACGTTTGCGTTGGCGTCGACTTGAGAGCGGGCCCTGCGGAAGGATTGACGACCACTGTGAGGCCTTGCCCTTCGGGCCCCACCGCCGCCGGTCGCACTTCCGCAGTTTGACGTTTCCTGGAAGGGCGGTCGTCCTTCGCTCCCCGATGGGGTAAGGAAGATGTATGGAATCCTCCGGAACCACCCCCCGCGTCGGTTTGGACTGCTCGGACCTGCAAGGGGTCCTCGACCCCAATGGCCAGTTCCTCACGGTCTACCTCACCACCGAACCGGGCGAGGGTGCCAGCCAGCACACGGCGCTGCGGTGGAAGGCGCTCGGTCATGAGCCAGGGGCGCGCGACGCCTCCCCCGCCGCCCTGGAGGCGGTTCCGCCGCTCCTACGCGATGCCCACAAGGGCGGACGCTGCCTCTGCGTGGTAATCGACGGCGCCGGGAAGATCCGACACCGCAGCCACCATCCCGACCCGCCGCGTAAGGACGTCGCCCGCTGGGGAACCCTGCCGTCGCTGGCCCCGATGATCGAATGGCGTCAGGCGAGCCCTCCCCACATCGTGGTCCTCATCGACCGGGTGGGCGCAGACATCGTGGTGTTCGAGTCTCCCGAATCCGGGGACTTCCACGTCGAGGTCGAGGGGGACGACGACGTGATCAGCAAGGTCGGTCCCGGCGGGTGGTCGCAGCGCCGCTACCAGCAAAGGGCCGAGAACACCTGGGAGGCCAACGCCAAGGAAGTGGCCGCCGAGCTGAGCCGGATCGTCGAGAAGGTGCACGCTCGCGTGGTCGTGGTGGCGGGCGACGTTCGGGCCGTACAGCTGCTGCGGGACGCGCTACCCGAACAGGTACAGCATCTTCTCCACGAGGTCGAGGGCAGCCGCTCACCCGATGGCTCGGTCGACGCGGTCGCCTCAGAGGCTGTCACCCTGGTTGCGACCGCCGTCGCTGCCGACACCGCCGAGCTGCTGGCCAAGTTCCGCGAGGAATTGGGTCAACACGATCGCGCCGCCAACGGGCCCGAAGAAGTTGCTTCGGCGCTCGAAGGGGGACAGGTGGAGACGCTGCTGATCCACGACGACCTAGACGACGAGCGCACCTGCTGGATCGGTCCGGAAGCGTTCCACCTCGCGCTCGACGCCAGCACGCTAAAGGACATGGGCGTGGACAACCCGCTCGAGGTTCGCTTGGTCGACGGGTTCCTCCGGGCGGCCATCGGCACCTCGGCTCGGGTGCGGGTGGTTCCTTCGGCCACGGTGCTCGACGGGGCAGTAGGGGCGGTGCTGCGCTGGAGCAGCAACGGCAACGGCGCTGGCTGACGGTTGGCGAGGGGGCCCGGCCGGGTAGGAGCCGGGTGTGATCTCGCTCAACAAGACCACCCCTGACGACCGTCTGCGCGTCTATCTCAACGACCACCTGGCCGGCGCTACCGCCGGCGTTGCCCTGGCCAAGCGCATCCGGGACCGCAACACCGGTCCGGTCGGCCAGGCCTTCGCGGAGCTGGTACCGGATTTGGAGAGCGACGAGGGCACGCTGCGCGACATCATCGGCTCGATGGACTTCTCCGGGTCCGGCGCCAAGCGGGTGTTGGCCGATGTGGTGGAGACGATCGGACGGCTCAAGCTGAACGGGCAGATCTTTGGCTATTCGCTGCTGTCCCGTATGGAGGAGCTGGAAATGATGAGCCTCGGCATCGAGGGCAAGGCGAAGTTGTGGACCGCGCTGCGCACCGTGTCCGATCGCCGCCCCCAGCTGCACCGGTTCGACTTCGACCGGCTCGAAAGTCGGGCCCGACTCCAGCACGACCGCGTGGAGCAGCTACGCATCGAAGCGGCCCGCGAGTCCCTGGCCGAGACGGGCGAGAGCTCGCCGCCGCAGAGCGAGCCCTCGAAGGCGTAGCGCGCCGGTCTGGCGCGCGTCGTGGCCCGGGTCCTACAACCGCGGGGTGTTCGGATCAGCAGTTGGCCACCGCATCGAGGGCCTCGCAGATCTTTCGCCGTCCGCCCGCGCCGAGTTCGCCGAGCCGAGTCGTGAGAACCGATTTGGGGACGGCGGCCAGATTGTCGAACGTCGCCACGCTGTCGTGGTCGATCCCCTCGGCAGGGCCCACGGGAATACAGGTCGGAATGTCGCGGATCGTGCTCGTCACCGGCGCCACGACAACATTGTTGAGAGCCGGTATGGCCTCGTCCCGGGACACCACGAGCACCGGACGGCGCTTCCGGTTCGGGGTCTCCATCAGCCAGAGCTCGGCTTGGGCTACCACGGCTCCGCCTCGGTCATCGCAACCGCGCTGGCCATCGCGAGTTCATCGTCCTCGAGGGTCTGTGGACGCTCCCGGTACGGCTGGGCGATCGACGCTCCGACGCGGTCCCGGCGCCACGAGTCGGCAAGGTGGTGGACTCCCCGTCGGATCACGGCAGACCGGCTGTCTCCGACGCCTTGGCCCACCAGCTCGTCGATAAGCATTAGCTCCTCGTCAGTGAACCGTGTCGGCACAGGTGTTGTCATACGTTGCAGTATACGTCCTGTATAGCAAAGTCCCCGGGCTTTCCGGGCTCGGTCATACTC
>JBPCMH010000099.1:0-2523 GCA_051002495.1 Acidimicrobiales bacterium | reverse complement strand
CCCTGTTGCCAACAGCAGATCCAAACGCGCGGCCGCAGGCCGCTCCGATGAACTCGACCGCCGGAGGCGGTCGAAACTACGGAACGAGCGCGGCGCGGAAGAAGGCGAGGATGTGGGCGCGCCGCTTGTCGAGGGCGCGAGGGTCGAGGGGGTCGATGTCGAGCAGACCGTGCAGGAACGGGGCGTCGCTGAAGTAGCTCAGCAGCGCGCCGTATCCGGTCAGGAGCAGCTGTTCCGCGTCTTGGACCCGGAACGTCCCGGCGGCCATCTCCCGTTCGAAGTAGGCCACGGCCCGGTCGAACATCGGACGCAACACGTCGGACAAGTCGATGCCCAGATGTCCGCCCCCATCGATGGCCTCCCGGCGCACGAGACGGACGTAGTTCGGGTTGTCGGCGAAGTACTCGAAGCCAGCCTGCAGCACCAACTCGGTCTTGTCCCAGCCGTGACGAGTGGAATCCACGGCTGCCGCCAACTTCTCGAACCAGTCCGACAGCAGCCGCTCGAAGACCTCGCCGTAGAGCGTCTCCTTGGATGCGAAATGGTGGAGCAGGCTGGGCCGACGGATGCCGACCTCGGCCGCGATGTCGTTGAGCGACGTGCCCTCGTAGCCGCTGAGGGCGAAGCACACCACGGCCTCGTCCAGGATCATTTCGCGGGTCGTTCGGACGGCTACCACCGCCTCGTCAGTCACGAGCCGAGCGTATCCCCGCGCATCCCTACCTACTGGTCGGTAGGAGCATTCCGGGCCACCGGGCGCCGCCGCCGGTCAGAGCGCTTGTGCGAGCAGCTTCCAGTTGATGAGGTGATCGAGGAACGCGTCGACGTAGCCCGGGCGGGCATTGCGGTAGTCGATGTAGTACGCGTGCTCCCAGACGTCACACGTGAGCACGGCGTTGGAACCATGCTTCAACGGCAGGTCGGCGTTACCGGTCGACGTGATCGCGAGCCTGCCGTTGTCGTAGGTGAGCCACGCCCAGCCCGAACCGAACTGACTCGTGGCTGCGGTCTTGAACTGCTCACGGAAGTCGTCGTAGCTGCCGAAGTGCTCGTTGACGGCGTCCGCGGCGGCACCGCCCGGTGCCCCACCGCCGTCGGGCGCCATCGAGTTCCAGTAGAGCGTGTGGTTCCACACCTGCGCCGCCTGGTTGAACAGCTTGCCGTCGGCCTTGGCGATGATGTCTTCCAGGCTGGCGTCGGCGTCGTCGGTGCCCTCGACCAGACCGTTGAGGGTGTCGACGTAGGCCTTGTGGTGCTTGCCGTAGTGGTATTCGAAGGTTTCGGCCGAGAGGTAGGGCTCGAGCGCGCTCGTGTCATACGGGAGTTCGGGGAGAGAGAAAGCCATCGCAATGTCCTTTCGATGCGGGTCGATCAGTGGTCGGGGCAGCCGGCACCCGGACGGGCGTCGACGTGTCGTCCCCTAGGCATAGCCGATGACGGCGGTCGCGACCACTTCGGAACGTTCGGTCGGACCGATACGGTCGCCGGCATGCACATCGTGTCCGCCCTCTTCGTCGAGAACTTCGAGATCCGTCAGGCGCCGGGGCCGTCGACCCGGATCGATCTCACCGGTGCCATGTTCTCCATGGCGGCCCCGTCGCCGGCGCCGGTGACGATCTCGCCCCATCTCGTGGCGCTCATCCATTGCCCGGCGACCGGGTCCGGCCAGGGCGTGTTCGAAGCGGTGTTCCGACGCACCGGCGACCCGACCGTTCCCGTCACCGACGACGACCAGGTTGACCAGGTTGACCAGGTTGCGCGCAACGTGAGCCCATTCAGTGTCGAGCCCGGCAAGTTCACATACCGCCTCGTGCGGGGCGAGTTGGAGTTCGCCGACTACGGCCAGATCTTCGCCCACTGCCGTATCGACCAGGGCCCGTGGCTCGTGGTCCCGTTCACGCTCCTACCACCCGTTGCGCCCGCCGCCTGAGGGTTAGGGTCGGCGCCGATGAGTTCTCCCCTCCCCCCCGAGCAGCAAGCCACGGCCATTGCCGTCATCCGGGGCCTTGCCATGGACGCCCCGTTGCACGCCAAGAGCGGTCACCAGGGCACGGCAATGGCCCTGGCGCCTCTCGCCCACGTGCTCTACAGCCGCGTGATGCGCCACGACCCCAGCCATCCCGACTGGCCCGATCGCGACCGGTTCGTGCTCTCCAACGGCCACGCGTCGATCCTTCAGTACTCGATGCTGTACCTGTGCGGCTACGGCCTGGAGATGGACGATCTCCGCTCGTTCCGGTCGTTCGGCTCCCGCACGCCCGGTCATCCCGAGGCCGGCCACACCGTCGGCGTCGAGGTTACCACCGGCCCCCTCGGCCAGGGCTTTGCCAACGCGGTCGGCATGGCGGTGGCCGAGCGGGTCCTGCGCGCCCGATTCGGCCATGAGCTCGTCGACCATCACATCTGGGCCATTGCCGGCGACGGCTGCCTCATGGAGGGCGTCAGTCACGAAGCGGCATCGCTGGCCGGCCACCTCGGTCTGGGTCGGCTCGCCGTGGTGTTCGACGACAACCGCATCACGAT
>JBPCMH010000098.1:0-2596 GCA_051002495.1 Acidimicrobiales bacterium | reverse complement strand
GATCCGTCGGCCGGTGCATCGGCCGCCGATCATCACCGGGCGTTGCTCGGCCCGCAGAGCCAGGACGGAGGCGACGAGGTTCCGCTCGTCGACCTGCTCGGCCCACTCACTCCGATCGAGAGTGTCCCGGCGGCGAAGTGGCGACGCGGGGCTGAAGGCGAGCGCCGCACCGCACAACTATTGGCACCGCTTCGCAATCTCGGCTGGACCGTGCTCCACGACCGGCGCATCCCCGGCTCGACAGCCAACGTCGATCACCTCGTTGTCGGGCCAAGCGGCATTTGGGTGGTGGACTCCAAGTTCTGGCAAGGCCGAGTCAAGGTGCTGGGCGACGGGAGACTGTGGTACGGGCGGCGTTGCCTCGACGACGATCTGCGTGTCCTTCGCTGGATCACGGGCGAGGTCGCCCGGGTCGTTGGTGGTCAGGGAAACGCCGGTGCACCCCTCCCGGTGCATTCGGTCCTCTGCGTCCACGGCGCTCGCCTCCCCAGAGCGCAGCTGTTCTTCAATGGCGTGACCCTGTCCGCGCCAGAGGCGCTTCGTGACCTGCTGAAGTCTGGGACACCTTGCCTGACGGGATGCGAGGTCGAGCGCCTGGCCGCAAAGGCAGCCAAGTGCTTGCCAGCCAAGACAAGGGCTTCAAGCTGGAAGGAGATCGACTGATGCTCGACCACGACGACCCGCCAGCCGCATTGCCGGCAGTGGCGCTGACATGCGAATCGATTACGGGCGGCAACTCTTGCCAGCATCCCGCTGACTACGCCGTGTCGCTCGAAGTGGATGGCCCCAACGGGACTCGCGTCCTGGTCGCCAGGCAGGTCTGCGCCCGTCACCTTGCCGCGACCGCCGACTGGGCCTTGGCCAGGCCGACGCCGTACGCGGGCGAAGCCGAGGATGTTTACCTCACCCTGCACGAACGGCGGGTCACCGTCGCGTCGCTTTCGGCACGGGGTTAGCGCGATCTCAAACCTCCGCTGGGGAGGTAGCCGAACCGTCGGTCAACGTCGGTGGTGGCTCGCGCCGCTATGGCGACGCTGTGGCTTGCCTGACTCGACTCGTCCCGCCATTGGCGTTGAACTCTCGCGAGTGCCTGTGGCAGCCTTGATCACGTGGACGTGAACATCTTCGGTCTTGGGATCAACAGCGATGATGTCTCGCCGTTCCTCGGCTCCGACTTCCACATGCCATCAAAGTGGGCCTCAGGTGAGGGAGTCCAGCCCGCGAGAGCGAAGCCGGGAATGCCCTTTGCTCTGTTCGGTGACGGACTTATCCTCGCCACCGTGACCTACCTCGGATGCTCGAAGCGCAACCACCGCTGGGAGCATCGAGAATCTGCTGATGGCCGACGCCACGACTACGGCCTCGGCTGGGTCCTTGATCTCGACCCGAACTCTTGGGAGAAGCTTTGGGTCGGATGCGAGGCGAGCGGCCAGTCCTACCGCTACGGGCACCTCTCTTCGGACAAGGTGTTCACGCAACTCACCGCTGATCGCTGAACCCGATCGCGCCGTCGACCCGTAGACTCCGGTGCTTGACGCTCACGCGTCAACTTGATCTCGCTGACGCGGTGACGTCTAGATGCTTGACATCCAACTAGCACAGCGTAGATACTGGCTCGGTAGGCCGATATGTCGGGATCGGTGGCCAGGTCCCCGAAAACCGATGTCACTTCTGGATACGGTGAGGCGTCATGAATCCCGACACTGCGAATCCCTCGGCTGGCGATGCCGCCGCCCTGGATCATCCCGCATTGGCCCAGGCTCTTGTCACCCTGGCCCAGTCTCTCGACCGTCGTGGTTTCGACGACGAAGAAATCCCTAGCTACCTCGACCTCGCTGTCCTCGTCGCCGATGTCGAGCATCAGCTCGAGGATCTGACCCGCGTCCTGGTGCACTACGCCCGGCGGTACGAGAAGACGACCTGGAAGGAGGTTGCCGACACCTTCGGCATCAGCCGCCCAACCGTCTACAAGCGCTACGGCGAGCCCAGCCCCAACGATCCGGGTGGCGACGAGGGTGAAGGAGCTGCGGGGTGAACGCACTCGCCGAGTTTCGTTCGACGCTGCCCGCCTGGCGGGTCGCAGTGGAGGAGTGGCTCGGCCAACAGCCGGCTTGGTTCCGCAACGACCCAGCGTGGGCCAGCTCGGTCTACCTGCTCGGGGCGCCACCCCTCGTCGCCCTGGGATCGATGGTTCTCAAGAATCTGGAGGAGGGATGGATCAATTGGGAAGAGCTGCTGGCTCGAGGAGACGACGTCGGCAACATCGAGTCCGCACTCGCTCAGGCGGCCCACCGTCTCGCTCAGGGCGACCCGGGTCCGTCGCTCGGACTCATGCTGGTGTTCCCAGCGCCCGAGGTGTTTCAGTGGGCCCACGCGGCCGGGGTCCTGTATCTGCTCATCGACGGCCGGAACCATCACCATCCGTTCCTCGGCTAGGGGATGACCAGCCTGGCGGGACTGCCAGGCACGGTGGTCCTCACCTTGGCGATTTGCTCGGCGCCGACCCGTCCGACGATCCACTCGGCGAGATCTTCGAGCGCTCGCTCCACATTGGCAGGCGGACCCGAAAGGTGAAGCGGGTATGTGCGCAGCCGCA
>JBPCMH010000097.1:0-2926 GCA_051002495.1 Acidimicrobiales bacterium | reverse complement strand
TGCCGCCGCGGCGCGTTGGAGTGCGGCGCGTAGGTCGGTCTCGGCCGCGGCGGCGCGCCCTTCTGCGGCGTCGGCCCTGGCCTCGGCCGCGGCGGCACGCGCCTCGGCCTGCTCACACGCGAGCTCGGCCATCCTCAGCATGGATTGGGCCACATCGCCTCCCGTCGTTGTCTCGTTTGCGGCTCCGGCTGAAACCGACGCTTCGCTCTTCTGGGTGACGACCCGTCGGCCAATCCCCGGCGAGCGTTGCGCGCGCTCGACGACGATCTCCCTTGGCACCATGCGTTGGACGCCGTGTGGGCCGGGGACCAGCCGAGATGGCACGTGACCGCCTCGGTACCAGGCCCGCAGCGTCGACCGGCTGACGCCGGCCGCCTCTTCTGCTTCTGCGAGGGAGATCCAGTCGAACGGGTCGCCCAGGTCGCCAATGGCGTCCTCCAAATCGGCCTCCACCCGCCATTGAGCGAGCACGGCCTGCAGATCGACCGGCGCATTGTCGTCTTGGGAAGCGACGTCGGAAGCGACGTCGGACGCGGCGTCGTCGTGAGGGGAAGTGGCGTCGTTGTGGGACGCGGCAGCAGCCATGCCTGCAGTATCACATCCCTATTGACAGGGTGTCAATAGGGGTGTTGAATCGAGCCATGTTCGAACGATTTACAGCCAGAACCCGTCGGTCCGTCGTCGCCGCCCAGGAGGAGGCGCGACAGTTGCACCACAACTTCCTCGGGACGGAGCACTTGCTACTCGGCTTGCTGACCGAAGGCGAGGGCGTGGCCGCCAAGGTGCTGGAGGAGTTGGGGGTGACGATCGACGCCTGCCGTGCCGCGGTGCTCGACGCGGTCGAACCGGGCGACCCCGGCTTTTTGGTCGAGGGGGCGCCCCCGTTCACGCCGAGGGCCAAGAAGGTGCTCGAGTTGGCCCTGCGCGAGGCGCTCTCGCTCGGCCACAACTACATAGGCACCGAGCACCTCCTGCTCGCCCTGATGCGCGAGAACAAGGGCGTGGGTGCGCAGGTGCTGCATGGATTCGGTCTCGAGTTGTCGGCGATTCGGGAGAAGGTGATCGAGAAGCTGGTGGGGGTGGCGACAGGGTCTGCCGCGCCAACCAAAGGCACGCCCGCGGCGCAGACGGCGCTACAGAAGGCCGGCGCACAGGCTGGCAATGACCCGCTCGGCTCCCATCACCTCCTGCTTGGCATCCTGCAGGCGGAGAACTCGCTCGGCGCGAGGGTGCTCGAGTCATTCGGCCTCACCGCCGACGCGGCACAGGCCCGCATCTCCGAGATGGGCACCAAGGGCACCAGCGACGAGACCAAGCTGCTCCGGAAGCGGTCGGTAAAGTTGGCGCCGGGGATCACTTTGTCGGTCGATGTCGATGCCCTCGGTGATGCCGGACCCGCGGACACCGAGACCGAGATCGGCGAGGCGATGGATCTTTCGAGGGACGACCTGATGAGAATAATGGACGTCATCAAGGATCACGTGGCTCAGCAGGCGGGCGCCGACGCCGACGCGGGCGCCGACGCCGACGGCGCTGACCCGCCCGCCTGACGGGAGCCCGACGAGCCCAAGCGGGAGCGCACACCGCGGGCCGAGGCGTGCCATCGTTGCGGTATGGCAAACCAGCAGGCGAGCGTGGAAGCCCTCGGGGTGGCGGTGGCCGCTGGCGTGCCGGTGTTGCTGTGGGGCGCGCCCGGTACCGGCAAGACCTCGGCGATCACCGCCATGGCCAACGCGGCTGGCCTGCCGATCGAAACCGTCATTGCCTCGATCCGAGAGCCATCCGACTTCTCAGGTTTGCCCGTCATCGAGCACGGCGGGGTGCGATTCGCTCCACCACGGTGGGCTGAGAGGCTTGCCGCCGCTGGTCGCGGCGTGCTGTTCCTCGACGAGATCTCGACCGCTCCGCCCGCGGTGCAGGCCGCGCTGCTGCGAGTGGTGTTGGAGCGCGTGGTCGGCGACCTCGCGCTGCCCCCTGATGTCGCGGTGGTCGCGGCGGCCAACCCTCCCGAGCAAGCCGCCGACGGCTGGGATCTGTCGCCGCCGCTGGCCAACCGGTTCTGCCATCTTGATTGGGACGTTGAGCCGGCCGCCTTTGCGCGCGGCATCGCGGGGGGATGGCCAGCCGGGGTCGTTCCAACGCTGCCCGCCGGATGGGAGACCCACCTCACCCTGGCCAAGGGGCTCATTTCGGCTTTCATCACCGTGCGACCAGCGCTCACCATCGTCGTGCCCGACGATGCGAACGCAGCCGGCCGCGCCTGGCCCAGCCCCCGCACGTGGGAGCTGGCCGCCCGCTTGTGGGCCGCGGCCGCGGTCGCCAAGGCTTCGGAGGACGCAAGAGCCGCGCTGGTGATCGGCACGGTGGGCTCCGGTGCTGGCACCGAGTTTCTGCTCTGGCAGGAACGCCTCGATCTCCCCGACCCCGAGGCGGTCCTGGCCGACCCGCTCAGCTTCCAGTTGCCAGAGCGTGGCGACCGGGCCTACGCCGCGCTCGCCTCGGTGGCCGCCGCAGTGGCCGCCAACCCGACCATTGATCGGTGGGCGGCCGGTTGGAAGGTGCTCGGCGTGGCCGGCGAGCAGGCCCCCGATGTCGCGGCCCAGGCGGCCAAGGTCTTGGCCGAGTGTCGTCCGCCCGGAGCACCGGCTCCACCCGAAGCGAAGGTCTTCGCCCCGCTGCTGCGCGACGCCGGATTGCTCTAAGGATGGCGCGACGCCGGGTTGGTCGAAGGGCGAGCTGAGGGTGGACGCCGAGACGCGGCGGCTGTTCGCCGCCGGACGCCTGTGGGCCGCCCACCAGTTTCCGTACCTGGCTTCCGCGTTGTTCGCCATGACCGCGGTCTCCTCTCCCGGGATCGGAACGGTTGCGGTCGACGGATCGTGGCGGTTGTATGTCGACCCCGAGGTTCTCGCCCACGAGACACCGC
>JBPCMH010000096.1:0-3527 GCA_051002495.1 Acidimicrobiales bacterium | reverse complement strand
GCTTCATGCACGCCATCACGTGGCGCTGCAACCCGCGGGTCAACGCGGCCGCCATCTCTCCGACGTGGTGAGGATCCTCTCCGTAGGTCTCCTGAGCGCGCCCCCAGGCTGGATGTCGGAGAAGGTTCATGCACACCGCGCCCGAGTAGGTAGCCCCGTTGGCCCGCTGCTCAGCGCCGATCGCTTCGCCCACCTCCTCCTCAAGAGCCGGGTCGAACGTCGCGCCACGGGCCATCGACACGGGGAACGCGGTCGAGGGTGACACCACACAACCCCTCGGTCCATCGGCGAACAAGAACGGTGGAACGCCGAGGCGGGGAACGGCCGCCGCCGGATACGGGTGACGGTGGATGCCACCGCTGAACAGGTCGGCCATAGCTGCCCAGAACTCGCTGTCACCGTCGAGGCATCCGAGTTTCTCCTCGAGGGTCATGAGGGCGACGATGGCCCGGGCTTCAACGCGATGGTCAGCCCCACCGGCCACGCGGTCGCTGGCCTGCTGGAACGTGTCAGCTTCAGTCACCTCATCATCCTGCCAGCCGACCTGCTTGCCATGTCAGCCTCGCCGTTGTTGCGCGGCACGGCGTGCGGCAGGATGAGCCATGAGCGAACGTTGCGAGTGGGCAACCTCCACCGATGACTACGTGGCCTACCACGACGATGAGTGGGGCCGGCCAGTGACCGACGACGTGGGGCTTTACGAGAAAATCAGTCTGGAGGGATTCCAATCCGGGCTCTCCTGGTTGACGATCCTGCGGAAGCGGGAGCACTTCCGGGCGGCGTTCGCCGGCTTCGATCCGGTGGTCGTCAGCCGCTTCGGCCCGCGGGACGTGGAGCGCCTGCTCACCGACGCGTCGATCGTGCGCCATCGGGGCAAGATCGAGGCCACCATCGCCAACGCCACCGCCACCTTGGCCGTGCAAGCCGACGTCGGCTCTCTGGCCGCGCTCGTGTGGTCATTCGAGCCTGACAGACGAGACCGCCGCGCCCCGCAGAAGCTCGACGATGTCGAGGCAACCACCCCAGAGTCGAAGGCGCTGGCCAAGGAGCTGAAGCGGCGAGGCTTTCGTTTCGTCGGCCCGACCACGGCCTACGCGGCGATGCAAGCCATCGGCATCGTCAACGACCATGTCGCCAACTGCCTTGTCCGGACCGTCTGCGAGGCTGACCGGCAGAAGGCAGCCGTGCCGAAGCTCAGCCGGTCGTAGCGACCAGCGAGCCGGCCGGTGCGGGCAGCGAACCGGTCGACGCCCAGCGCAATGCCCTTCGGGCCCGCCTACGGTCAAGCCATGCGCATCGGCATCAACGGATCAAGTCTCCTGGCCAACCCTGACCTCGGCGTCATCAAGGCCGACATCGGCACAGCCGAGTCCGAAGGGTTTAGCTCGTACTGGTTGGCCCAGACTGGCCTGGTCGACGCCCTCGGCGCGCTGGCCGCCGCGGGCCCATCGACCTCCGCCATCGAACTTGGCACCGCGGTGATTCCCACCTGGCTCCAGCACCCCATGGCCCTCGCCGGCAACGCGCTCACGACGCAAGCCGCGGTCGGCGGACGGTTGGTGGTCGGCATCGGGCTCTCGCATCAGCCCGCAGTGGAGGGGAGGCTCGGCATGAAGTGGGAGAAGCCGGTTCGGCACATGCTCGATTACCTCGAGGTGCTCACGCCGCTGTTGCACGGCGAAGCGGTCTCGCACCGCGGCGAAGTGTGGAGCCTCGAGGGCGAGATGCGGCGCCCGACCGATCAGGTCCCGAAGGTGATGCTCGCCGCGCTCGGCGAGCAGATGTTGCGCATCGCCGGGAAGCGGACGGACGGCACGATCCTTTGGTGCGTCGGACCGGAGACCATCCGCACCCACATCGCCCCCCACCTGAACAAGGCAGCCGACGAAGCCGGCCGGCCCACACCGTCGATCGTGTGCAGCATCCCCTGCTGGGTCACCGACAAGCCAGCTGAGGCCCGTGAGTTCATTGCCGGCGTGCTCGCCGGGTACGCCTCGCTGCCCAGCTATCGGGCGATGCTCGACATCGAGGGCATCCATGGCCTTGAAGACCTCAGCTTCGTCGGTTCTGCCGACGACGTGCGCGCCGGCATTGCCTCGGTCGCCGAGGCCGGTGCCACCGACTTCACCGCGGTCATCATGGGCGCCAACCCCGACGAGCTCGCCGCCACCCGTGAAGTGCTCGGCACCCTCAACTGACATGGGGGCGACAACGATGGATTTCAACAACCTCTTCTCGATCGAAGGCAAGGTGGCGTTGGTCACCGGCGGATCGCGCGGCATCGGCGAGATGATCGCGGCCGGCTTCCTGGCCAACGGGGCGAAGGTCTACATCAGCTCACGGAAGGCCGAGGTCTGCGGCGCGACCGCAGCACGCCTGTCCGCCGAGTTTGGCGGGGAGTGCATCTCGCTCCCGGGCAACCTGGCCGAGATCGACGGCATCGACGCGGTTGTCGCCGAGCTGCAGAGGCGGGAGTCGCAGCTCGACATCCTGGTGAACAACGCGGGCGTCTCCTGGGGCGCGCCGCTGGAGGAGTTCCCCGAGAACGGGTGGGACAAGGTGATGGATACCAACGTCAAAGGAGTGTTCTTCCTCACCCAGAAGCTGCTCCCGCTGCTTGAGGTCGGAGCCACCTCCGAGGACCCGTCCCGAGTCATCAACGTGGGCTCCATCGACGGGATCCAGACCCCCGTCTTCGAGACGTTCTCCTACGGACCGTCAAAGGCCGCAGTCCACCACCTGACCCGTGTGTTGGCCGCCCACCTCGTTCGCCGCAACATCCTCGTGAACGCCATCGCCCCCGGCCCCTTCCCGACGTGGATGCTCAGCACCGGCGTTGGCACCGGAGGCGACGTCGAGGGAACCGACTGGAACCTGGTTGGGCGCACCAACCCACGCGGTCGGGTCGGCACAGCAGAAGACATCGCCGGTCTGGCCATCTTCCTGAGCTCCCGAGCGGGTGCGTACACCGTCGGCGAGGTCATCACCTGCGACGGCGGCTCCGTCATCGGAGCGGGGCCAGCGCCGCGGGGCTGAGAAGGACAGGTTCTAATCGACGCCGCGAACGGCTGAGCCTCGGTGGGCGTCGAGCGAGGTCAGGCCGGCCGGTGCTCGTCGATGATGGCAAGGAGCACCTCGCCGTAGGCCTCGAGTTTGGCTGGTCCGATGCCCTTCACCCGAGCCAGCTCAGCGAGTGATGACGGCATCGCCGTCGCCATCTCGTCCAGAGTCGCGTCGCTGAAATAGACGAACGCCGGCTTGCCTTCGCTGCTCGCCTTCTGGGCACGCCACACGCGGAGCGCCTCTCGGACGGCGATTCCTTCCGGCGTCTGCGGGGATGGCCGTGGAGCCGACCCGCTGGCTGGCGGTTTCGCCCGCGACGGCCCGGGACGCGGAGCCGGAGCCAGCGCGTCGGGATCCCGCGGCGTGGACAACTCGGCGACGAACGGAGAGGGGCTCGGGCCGGTGGCGAGCGTGACCGATTGGGAGGCTCGAGTGATGGCCACGTGGAAGACGCGGCGCTCCTC